>JBAPXO010000455.1:0-2911 GCA_049284255.1 Solirubrobacteraceae bacterium
GAGATGGGCCGCCGCGGAGCCGATCTGCTGGCCGGCCGGGGACGGATCCTCACGCACTGCAACACCGGGGCGCTCGCTGCTCCGGGGCGAGGGACCGCCCTGAGCGCCATCGCCGAGCTCGCCGACCGCGGTGAGCTCGAGTCGGTGTTGGTCGCCGAGACCCGCCCGCTTCTGCAGGGGGCGCGGCTGACGGTCTATGAGCTGCGGCGCCTAGGGATCGCCCACGAGCTGATCGTCGACGGCGCCGCCGCCGGGCTGATCGCCGGCGATCAGGTGGACGCCGTGGTGGTCGGTTGTGACCGGGTCGCCGCCAACGGCGATGTCGCAAACAAGGTCGGCACCTACGCCCACGCCCTCGCGGCGGCGGCCGCGCAGATCCCGTTCGTGATCGTCGGGCCGTGCTCGACTATCGACCTCGCCTGCCCGAACGGCTCCTCGATCGCCATCGAGGCACGGGCGGGCGACGAGGTGGGAGCGGTGTCCGTGGACGGCGAGCGGTACCAGATCGTGCCCGTCGGCACCCCATGTCGCAACCCCGCCTTCGACATCACCCCGGCGGGGCTGGTCACGGCGCTGGTCACCGAGCGCGGCGTCGCCTCACCGGTCAACGCTGAGACGGTCGCGGCGCTGCTCGCCTGAGCGAGAGATCGGCCGCCACCACTGCGCAAGCGCGCACCTCGTCGGTCACCACCTGCAGAACGCGCCAAACCCGGACTGCCGTCCCTGATTTGGCTCCAAACGCGGGCCAGACATGCAGATTGCGCCAAATCGGACGCGGTGAACCGGTTTTGGCGCAAATTGACAGGCAATCCGCCCGCAGCTGGCCAAGGACCATCCCGCGCAGCAATCACCCCCCCGCCCAGCGTCGCCAAACGCCGACGGACCGCCGACGGGGTCAGGCTCGGCCAGCGGGCAATCCGGCGCGCCTGAACTCGAGCTGCTCCATGATCCGGCGCGAGTCGGAGATCACCTCGCCGTCGAGGATGAGTACGGGCACGCGGCGCTGACCGCTCAGGGCCTCGACCTCGGGCCGGCGCGAGCGCCGCTGTCCGACCTTGACCGCTTGGTAGTCGATCCCCTCGCGGCGCAGCGCCCGGGCGATCTTCCCGCACGGGCACAGCCAGTCCGTGGGGGTGTTGCAGCGGTAGAGCGTGGCCACGCCTTCAGAAGCTACCTAACAGGGTGGCCCTGGCCGGCCACCTCGGACCCATGCTGCATAACGTGCCAATCGTTTCTCGCTGCCAATCGTTTGGCGCGTTATGCAGGCTGAGGCGCCACTCTGGTGAAAACAGATTTCCGCCAGCAATCGTTTGGCACGATTTGCAGGTAAACGAGGCGGTCTGCGGGGAGAGCCGGTCTGCAGGTAGGCGAGGCCGGTCTGGGGGGAGAGCCGGTCTGCAGGTAGGCGAGGCCGGGCGTGGCCTCATAGCCCGGCCAACCGCGCCGCCCCCGCCGCGAGGCGGAGCGCCAGCGGCTGACGGCTGCCCGACGGGGCCAGACCGGCCGGATCGTGATCGCGGTACCACTCGATCGTCTCCTCCAGGCAATCCTCATGCGGGGACGGCCGCCACCCCAGCTCGCGCTTGGCCTTGGCGTTGGAAAAGCTCCAGTTCAGCGAGGCGGCGCGGACCTCGACCGGAGTCGGCAACCGGCCGGGCCAGCGCTGGCCGGCGGTGGCCAGCGCCATGGCCGCCGAGACGGGGAGCTTGACCGCCGGCGGTTCCACGCCCGAAAGGCGACCGAGGTCGGCGAAGAGCCGAGTCATCGTGAAGTTCCGGTTGCCGAGGATGTAGCGCTCCCCGACCATCCCCCGGTCGGCGGCCAACACGTGGCCCCGCGCAACGTCCTGCACGCCGACGACGTTCAGCGTGCCGTCGACGTAGGCCGGGATCTGGCGGCGAAGAAAGCGCCGCACCAGGGTTGTCGAGGAGCGCCCGGGGTCGCCCGCTCCGAGGACGTGGGCGGGGTTGACGACAACCAGAGGCAGCCCGCGCCCGACGAGCCGCAGGGCCGCCCGTTCGGCCTCGTGCTTGGCATCCAGGTAGGGGATCGAGTAGCGGCTCCCCAGCCAGGGGCTGGACTCATCCGCTATCTCTCCGGGGCGTGCCGGACCGATGGCCGCGACCGAGGAGGTGTAGACGACACGTTCGACCCCGGCTCGCAGCGCCTCCTCGAGCACGATGCGCACCCCCTCCACGGCGACCGAGTACATCTCTGAGCGGGGCGCCCGCAGATCGGTGCTCCCGGCGACATGGAAGACGCGATCGACGCCCCGCAGGGCACGCCGGACCGCGCGCCGGTCCAGGACATCGGCCTGGACCTGCTCCACTTCCAGATCCTTGAGCCCGCGGGTGCGTGAAGTCGGGCGGACGGTGACGCGCACGTCGTCGCCTCGGCCGACCAGCAGCGGGGCGAGGTGTGAGCCGATGAATCCGGTCGCGCCTGTGACGAGCGTTCGCGGCACTGTCGGCGGCGGAGTGTAGCCGCGGTGACGCTGGTAGGGTGCCGCGCTCATGGGCGTCGCGGTTGTCTCCGACACGTGCCACTACCTCCCACGCGAGCTGGCGGCCGAGCAGGGCATCCATCAGGTCAGCCTGTACGTGCATTGGGAGTCCGAGACCCTGCGCGAGTCAGACATCTCCGACTACGACGACTACTACAGCCGTCTCGGACGGGCGGCCCAGCTCCCGACCACCTCCCAGCCGTCGATCGGCGACTTCCTCGCCGTGTATGAGCCGCTGCTCGACCGCGGCGACGAGATCGTTTCCATCCACCTCGCCGGCGGCATGTCGGGGACCGTACGCGCGGCCGAGCAGGCCCGCGATCAGCTCGGTGAGCGCGCCGCACGCGTCCACGTGATCGATTCTGAGACGGCGTGCGGCGGCGAGGGCCTGGTGGCGCTGGCGGCCGC
>JBAPXO010000456.1:0-2856 GCA_049284255.1 Solirubrobacteraceae bacterium
GCTGAGAAGAGGGCGATGTCGATGCCGTCGAGGTCGGCGGCGTCGTCGAGTACGTGTACGGGCCGGCCGTCGATCTCGGCGCCGCGCGAGCGTTCGGAGGCGAAGAGGACGATCTCGTCCGCCGGGAATGCGCGCTCACGGAGCACGTCGAGCATCACCCGTCCCACGGCGCCGGTGGCGCCGACTACGGCAACCCGGGTCACCGCGGTCCCTGCTCGGGCTCGATTCCGCCCTCACCGAGCTCGAACGCCGAGTGCAGCGCCCGCACTGCCTGGGGCACGTCGGAGGCGCGGATGACGCAGGAGATCTTGATCGGGGAAGTGGAGATCATCTCGATGTTGATGTCCTCGCCGGCGAGGGTCTGGAAGACCTTAGCCGCCACGCCGGGATGCGAGCGCATGCCGGCCCCCACGATCGAGACCTTGCCGATGTCGCGATCGGTGTCGACTCGCAAGACCCCGAGATCGGCTCGCACCGGGGCGAGCGCCTCCTCGGCGGCCCGCAGATCCTCGGTCCCGATCGTGAACGACACCTCGGCATCTCGGCCCTCGCCCAAGGGCTCGTTCTGGATGATCGTGTCGACATTGCAGTTGGCGTCGGCCAGCGCGATGAAGATCGACGCCGCGGCGCCCGGCCGGTCGGGGACGCCGAGCAGGGTGATCCGGGCCTCATCGGTGGAGTGGGTGACGGCGGTGATAAGTGGGCGTTCCATGGTCTGGTCTTCTCCGAGGACAACGGTACCGGGGGCGGAGTCGAAGCTCGATCGGCAGTGGATCCGCACACCGTGGGTGCGGGCGTACTCAAGCGAGCGCAGCTGCAGGACCTTGGCCCCTGAGGCGGCCATCTCGAGCATCTCCTCGAAGCTGACCTGCACGAGCTTACGAGCGTCGGGAACCAGCCGCGGGTCGGCGCTGAACACCCCGGCCACGTCGGTGTAGATCTCGCACACCTCCGCTCCGACCGCCGCCGCGACGGCGACCGCCGTGGTGTCCGAGCCACCCCGCCCCAGGGTGGTGACATCGGCCGAGGTCGAGACTCCCTGAAAGCCGGCCACGAGGACGATCAGCTCCTGATCCAGCGCCTCGCTGATCCGCTTGGCCCGGACATCGACGATCCGCGCCTTCGTGTGGGAGGTGTCGGTCACGATTCCCGCCTGGGAGCCCGTGAGCGAGATCGCCCGGTGCCCGAGGTCGTTGATCGCCATAGCGCACAGCGCGCACGAGATCCGCTCGCCGGTGGAGAGGAGCATGTCCATCTCGCGGCGGTCGGGATCGGGGGAGACCTCCTCGGCCATCGCGATCAGCTCGTCGGTGGTCTGGCCCCGTGCCGAGAGCACGGCGACGACCCGCTTGCCCGACTCGCGCTGGGCAACGATCCGCCGCGCGGCGTGCTTGATGCGCCCGGCGTCGGCCACGGACGTGCCGCCGAACTTCATGACCACGGTTTCGGGCACGGTCGCGAAGGTTAGGCGAGCAGAACCTAGACCGAGCGGCGACCGGAAAGGGCCCGCCCAAGCGTGAGCTCGTCGGCGTACTCGAGGTCGGCGCCGACGGGCAGCCCGCTGGCCAGGCGCGTGACCGAGAGCTCGGGCAGCCGCTCGCGCAGCCCGGCGGCGATGTGAAGCGCCGTCGCCTCGCCCGTCGTCGTGGGGTTGGTGGCGATGACCACCTCGCGCACTCCGTTGCCAACGGCGCGCTCATAGAGCTCGGCGATCTTGAGGTCCTCGGGGTCGATCCCGTCGATCGGCGACAGCGCCCCCCCGAGCACGTGGTAGCGGCCGGCGAACTCGTGCGTGCGCTCGATCGAGATCACGTCGGAGGGCTCCTCGACCACGCAGATGAGCTCGGGGTCACGGCGCTGGTCCTCGCAGATCCGGCACCTCGGACCGTCGGCAAGGTTGAAGCAGACTTCGCACAGGCCGATCCGCTGCTTGACCTCGCGGATGGCCTCAGCCAGCGCCAGCGCCTCCTCGTCGGAGGCGCGGAGGACGTAGAAGGCGAGCCGCTGGGCGGTCCGGCCGCCCACGCCGGGCAGCTTGGAGAGCTCGGTGATGAGCCGCTGGACTGGGGGTGCGTACACGCCGGCTACAACTACATGCCGGGCAGGCCAAGCCCGCCCCCGAGTCCGCCCAACCCGCCGGCGATGCCGCCCATCTTGGCCGCAGCCAGCTCCTGGGCGGCGCGCATGCCCTCGTTGACGGCCGCCAGCACCATGTCCTGCAGAAGCTCGACGTCGTCGGGATCGACGGCCTGAGGGTCGATCTTGATCGACTTGACCTCCAGATCGCCGGTCACCTGGACGGTGACCATGCCCCCGCCGGCGGACGCGTCGACGACCTCGTCCTTGAGCGACTCCTGGGCGGCGAGCATGTCCTCCTGCATCTTCTGGGCCTGCTTGAGCAGCTGCTGCATGTTGGGCTGAGGCATCAATCCGTCTCCTGGTCGGGATCGTCAAGCACTTCCTGGGCGTCGAACTCCTCCACCAATCGTTTCACGAGCTCCTCCTGGGAGAGGCCATCACCGCCCGCGGCCGGCAACTCCGCCTGCTCGCGCAGCTCGTAGCGCAGGGTGAGCATCGAACCGACCACCGAGCGCAGCGCCTCGGCGGTGGCCCGCCGGTAGTCGTCCTGCTCGGCCTTGCGCTTGTGAAACGCCTTGTCGGTCGGGAAGGCGATGGTCAGCGCCGTCTCGTGCAGCGACACCGGCCGCGCGTCGGCCAGGGCGTAGGCGAGCATCTGGTTCTCCTTGCTGACGAGCTCGACAACGGCCGGCCAGCACGCGCTGACGGTCTCAAGCTCGGGAGCGGCGGGCGCGCTCGCTTCGACGTCGTCGGGAGTCGGGGCAGGAGGTGGGGGGG
>JBAPXO010000457.1:0-3701 GCA_049284255.1 Solirubrobacteraceae bacterium
CTCGAGCAGTGGGTGCTCGAGCAGGTGGGCGGTGAGCTCGCGACGGCGCGCATCCACCGAGCCAACGCGATCGCGGCCGGGGCGCCACCCGATCCGGATCGGCTCGCCGAACTCGACGAAATCAGGCACGCCCCCCCGGTGCTCTCAGACGAGGACCTCGGTGGCTGGGAGCGAGACGGATACGTGATCGTGCGCGATGCGGCCCCCGCCCGTGCGCGCGATGAGCTGGAGCGCGCGATCTGGGCCCACCTCGGGGCCACGCCCGAGGACCCGGAGAGCTGGTACCGCGCCGAGCTTCAGCAGGGAATCATGGTGCAGCTGTTTCACGCTCCCGGCATCGACGAGATCCACGCCTCGACGCGTATCCACAAGGCGTTCGCTCAGCTCGCCGGGACCGAGGACCTGGTGATGACGACCGACCGGTGCGGCTTCAACCGTCCGGTGCTCCCCGGCGCTCCCTATGTTGGGGCGCGGCTGCACTTCGATCTGCCGAGCTTCGAGCCGCCGGTGGCGGAGCACCTCCAGGCGATCCTGTGTCTCACCGACACCGATGAGGATCAGGGCGCATTTCGGTGCGTGCCGGGCTTCCACCGTCAGATCAACGAATGGGTGGCCGAGCTGCCGGCCGGCCTCGATCCCAATCTCGCCGATCTCGAGGCGCTCGGACCGCGCCCCGTCGCCGCTCGGGGCGGCGATCTGATCATCTGGCGTTCGACGTTGCCGCACGGCAGCGGGCCGAACATGCGCGATCGCCCGCGGATCGTGCATTACCTGACGATGTACCCGACGCCCTCGCCCTGAGCGTCGAGTCAGCGCGCGCTCGGCGTTCGCTCGATCGTGTAGAGCAGCTCGTCGGCGCCGACGTCGACGAACCCGAGCCGCCGGTACAGCGCGTGGGCGCGCGGGTTGGTGCGGTACACGGAGGCGCGGATCGTCGTGCCTTCGGCGTCGGCGACCTCGAATAGGTGCCCCAGCACCACCGTCCCAATCCCGGCCCCCCGCCACCTCGCCAGCAGCGCGATGTCGACGAGGTGAAGGACGCCGGGCGTCCGGGCGGTGACGAGCGCGCCGACGGTCTCACCGTCGCGCAGCACGAGCTCCTCGCAGGCGTCGGGAAACTGCGCTGAGCGGGCTCGGCGAGCGGCCGCAGCCTGGAGCGCCAACAGCGACTCGGAAACGCCGGGAAGCGCCTGACCACGGCCGGCGGCGGCGATCGCCTCGAGCACCGGGGCATCTCCGACGACCGCCGGACGCAGCGATATCGCCGTGGCGCCGCAGCGCCCGATCAGCTGCGCGAGGGGTAGACCCCCTGGAGCGCGATGATGAAGGTGATCGTTAGGTATGGCTGAATGTTGTTATGCGGCTGGCTTCCACCGGCGTTCGTGAGTGCGCCGGACGCCATCTGCACAGGCGTCGCGCCGGTCGTATAGGCCCCGTTCTGCGCGGGCACGGCGCCTGCCGGAAAGCTCGTCGTCTCGGCGCCGCCGGCCTGGATCACGTGGTTGTGCGCCGGCATCTGGCCCTGGGTGAGCGTCACGTTCTCAGTGCCTCCGTTCTGACCCAGGACGTACGGGCTCAATCCGGCGCCGTTCCCAGAGTGGATGGGGACGCGACCCTGCAGGTTGGGCAGGGCAAAGGTGGTCACGCCATCGCCGCCGTAGGTCGTCCCGAGCAGCGAGAAGAGGGCGGTGTTCTGGGAGATCGACAGGAGCTGGCCGTTGCAGAAGGCATAGCCCTGAGGCGCAAAGTTGCCCCCGAACATGAAGATCCCGCCGAGGAAGGGTTGTGAGGCCATCAGCTGCTCCTTAGTTCACGCGGACGCGGTTGATCACCGCTGCGTAATCGAGTCCGTTGTGCGCCGGGCTCGCGGGCGAGACCAGCAGTCGCCGGGACCAGCCGCGAGGGTGACGGACGGTCATCATGGCCTGGCCCAGGTCACGCGCCCCACGCGCCGCCCGGAAGACCAAGATAAAGGCATCCTCGGAGCCCGCCAGGCCGCGGGCGCCCGATACGTCGTGGACCGCGACCAGGGGAGCGGTGAGCGCGCCCGCGGCGCCCGCCGAGAGGCGAAAGCCGCGGCCGACATACGGCGCGTAGTCAGAGCGGCGCAGGCCGAGATGCCCGGGCGCGCTCACGGCGCGCTCCAGGAACCCCGCGCCTCGGAGCGCCATCAGGCCCGACAGGGCGCCTCCGCCGGCCAGGATCAACGCCCGGCGGGAAATCGGCAGATCGAGCGCCTGACTCCCCGCCGGTGTCGCTACTGATACTGCGCGGCCCATCGGACGTACCTGACGAAATTGCCGGTACCGTTGTTGACGAGGATCGTGATCTTGTCGCCGGCGGCGAAGGTGACGGAGTCCGAGGTGTCACTGCAGGTCTTCTCGGTGCCGAGTGGCTCGCCGGCCGAGATCGTGCAAGTCAGGACGGTTCCCGCGTCGTTCTTCTCGACGGTGATCTTTACGGTGCCGCTCCCGCTACTGGGCACCGCCGAGGCCTGGAGGTTGGACAGCGTGCCGCCGTAGGGCAGGATCGCGTCGCCGCCGGCGGCCTCCGAAGGTGCTGGATTGGCGCCGCCACCGAGGCTCAGGAACGATGCCGTCTGGGAGCCGTCGATGAAGTCCGTGGACCCGAACAGCGTGGTCATAGACGCGCCGCCCGACCCGGTGGCGCCGGTCGCGCCCGTGGGACCGGTCGGCCCGGTGGCCCCTTTGGTGCCCGAGGCGCCGGTCGGGCCGGAGGCGCCGGAGGCGCCCGAAGGGCCAGAGGCGCCGGTGGGACCTTGCGCTCCCGTCGGTCCGGTCGGGCCGATGCTTCCCTGTACCCCAGGCGCACCCGTCGCTCCGCTCGCACCCGTAGCGCCGCTCGGTCCCGTGGGACCGGTGGCGCCCGGCGAACCGGAAGCACCCGTCGCACCTGACGCTCCGCTGGGGCCTGTGGGGCCGGCCGCCCCGGTCGGTCCTGTGGGCCCGGTGGGGCCGACTGTTCCCTGGGTTCCCGGGGCACCCGTCGCCCCGGTCGCTCCCGGAGCGCCTGCGGGGCCGGTTGGGCCAGTGGCCCCCTTAGGTCCGGTTGGGCCTACGGCTCCCCTTACGCCTCGCCGCCCCCGGGGGCCTGGTGGGCCCGGCGGGCCACGCCGCGACCGCTGATTTCCGTTCTGCGAGTTGTCATGGGCACGCGCTAGCGACGCTGTCCAGCTGAGCCACAGCACGAAAGCCGCCAGCCCGACCAGGACACCAAGTATCGCCCTCAGTCCGCGCCGCCCCGCGACGCTCATTAGGTCCCCATCTCACACCCACCCTATGCGCCTCGACGCGCCGTTGTCAACCAGAGTTTCCACCTGCTTAATACATTCGGCGCGCAGCGCCGGGGAGGTCCGGTTAGCGCTTTGGGAGCTGACCGCGGACGAATCCGTTCAGGCCGGAGTAGCGCACGTTGCCCTGGTCATCGATGCCCGTCACCGTCACGCTGCCCTGCTTGCCGTCAGCGAACGTGACGGTGCACGCGAACGTGACCCCTTTCTTGGCCGTGATGCCCGGTGGGCAGGTAACGATGCTGAGCACGTGCTGCTGCTGTGCCACCCCTACCTCGATCGCGTTCTGGACGACGTTGTGGTCGATGACCACGGATTTGGAGCCCGAGCCGCAGGCGCTCAGGCCGATCGCGACCTGTACCGCCACCAGTGTCACAGGCCAGCGAGACAT
>JBAPXO010000458.1:0-10102 GCA_049284255.1 Solirubrobacteraceae bacterium
GAGCAGGCCGCGGCGCATGGGAGCGCACCGCCCCTGATCGCGCTCGCGGCTCCCACCGGCAAGGCGGCGGCCCGCCTGCAGGAGGCCGTCCACCACGAGGCCGCGCATTTGGATCTCGTTCCCGAAGTCCGTGATCAGATGCTGGCCACCTCGGCCTCCACGCTTCACCGGCTGCTGGGCTGGCGGCCCGACTCCAACAGCCGCTTTCGTCATGGCGCCGATCAGCGCCTGCCCCATGACTCGGTGATCGTCGACGAGACCTCGATGGTGTCGCTCTCGCTGATGGCGCGGCTGATCGAGGCGCTGCGCTCAGACGCGCGCCTGATCCTGGTCGGAGATCCCGGGCAGCTCGCCTCGATCGAGGCCGGCGCCGTGCTCGGTGACATCGTCGGAGCGGCGGCCGCCGGCAGCGCGAAGCCGGATTCGGCGGATGACGCCGAGGACCGATCGGGCATCGTCGTGCTCGACCGTGGTCATCGCTTTGGCGGCGGGATCGCCCAGGTGGCAGCGGCGATCCGCGCCGGCGACGCGGACGGAGTGATCTCGCTGCTGACGAGCCCGCCCGAGGACGTGACCTGGCTGGACGCCGACGCCGCCCGTCAGAGCTCGCCGGCGATCGTCGCGCAACCCGCCCTGGCCGCGGCGCGGACGGTGATTGAGGCGGCGCGTACAGGAAGGGTCGCGGAGTCGTTGCGGGCGCTGGGCTCGTTCCGGATCCTCTGCGCCCACCGTCGCGGGCCCTACGGGGTGAGCACATGGACGGCGAGGCTCGAGGCCTGGCTGGAGGCCAACATCGACGGCTTCTCGGCTCAGGACCGCTGGTACGTCGGCCGCCCGCTGCTGGTCACCGAGAACGACTACGAGCTCGGCCTCAACAACGGCGATACCGGCGTGGTCGTCGACGCCGGCGAGGGGCGGGTGATGGCAGCGTTCGATCGCGCCGGGGAGCCGGTCCAGTACAGCCCGAGCCGCCTGGGGGCGGTCGACACCGTCTACGCGATGACGATCCACAAGAGCCAGGGCTCGCAGTTCGAGACGGCGGCGGTGCTCCTGCCCGACCCCGATTCGCGGATCCTGACCCGGGAGCTTCTCTACACGGCCGCCACCCGCGCGCGCCGGCGGCTGATCATCGTTGGCGCCGAGGAGTCGATTCGCGCCGCCGTGGGCCGGCCCGTGGCCCGCGCCTCCGGGCTGGGCTGGCGGCTGTGGGGCGAGCCCGCGACCTGACCGACGCTCACACCATCGCCTGCGCGGCGTAGTGGGCGAGCGCCATCACCGTGAGCTGCGGGTTGACGGTGATCGCCGTCGGAAAGACGCTGGCATCGCAGACGTGCAGGTTCGAGTAGCCGTGGACGCGCAGGCGGTCATCGACGACGCCGAGCGCGCGCCTGGCGCTGATCGGGTTGCCGCCCTGGGGATGCGCGGTGTTGACCGAGATGTCAGAGGCATCCTTGACCAGGCCGCCGATGCGCAGTCGTTCCAGGTCGGCGGCGGTTCGCAGCTCGTGGTAGAGGAAGGTGGCGGGCATCACGCAGTCAGCGCCGGCGTCGAGCATCAGGCGTCCGGCGTGACGCAGCCCCGTCAGCAGGCGGTCGAGGTCGCCGGTCGAGGGCGTGAAGTTGATCTCCGCACCGCTGATCAGATCGCGGCTGCGCGTAACCCGGTTACCGTCGCGCGTGCTCCCGACGAGGACGCCGAGACACCCGAGCCGGTCGTAGCGGCGCATGTTCTGCTGATGATCGCCGAGCCATCCCGGCATGACCACCGCTTGGGACATCAGGGGGTTGAACCACGTCTCGACCATGTGCTCGGCGTCTCCGTCGTTGAGGTAGTGCGACATCTGCAGTCCCTCAAACGCGCGCAACGGCGGCCCATCGCCCCAATGGGCGGTCATGTGCGACCCGAGGTTGGCCGAGAGCCCGCGGCCGACGATCGAGCCGCCGATGCGGCTGGCCATCAGGATCCGGCTGGAGTGGATCGCCCCCGCGGCCAGCACGACCGCATCGGCATCGACTTCAAGCTCTCCTCCGCTCCCCCGCAGTGAGCACTTGACTCCGGTCACGCGGCCGTCCTGATGGCGAATGGCGGTGACCTCGCATTCGGGCACGATCTCGAGGCGTCCGCGGAAGCTCGGATCGCGCTCGCGCCGGGCATCGGTGGCGTGCTGGGTCTGGGGGAGCACCGTGGCCAGCATCGAGAGCTTGCGTCCGTAGGCGCAGCCGATGTTGCAGTAGCCACAGCCGATGCAGTCGTGCAGGTCGGCATCGACGGCCACCAGGGGCGCGCCGCCGAGGCGCCCGACGATCGGGTTCGCGGCCGCCGCGGCCTGGTTCTCAACCCCGATCAGCTTCCTGACCTCCGTGAAGGAGTCGGCCAGCGCCGCTCGCGGAAGCGCGGCGTCGAGGTCGGGCTGGCTCCAGCGGTCAAGTACCGCGTCGGGTACGTCGAAGCAGACGCCGTTGTTGACCACGGTGCTGCCGCCGACGCACATCCCCTGGAGCACCTGGAAGCTGAAGTCACGTGAGAGCTGGAGCGCTCCGTCGGAGTACAGGCGCGCGTACTGGGCCGCCTCGTCCTCGACGAAGTCCTGGGGCGAGACGTGGCGCCCGCGCTCGAGCATGAGCACGTCGTGGCCGGCGTCGGCGAGCTCGTGGGCGACGACCGATCCCCCGGCGCCGGTCCCGATGATCACGACCTCCGCCCGGCGGCGCTCGGGCTTGCCCTTCAGTGTGCGCAGCGGTGTCGCCGCCGGCGGCGGCCCCGGATACGAGGGCCGGTTGCTGAAGCGGACGTATCCCGTGTCTGCGTAGCTGCGCGGGTCGTCGTAGTAGCCCATGTAGACCAGCTGCATGACGAACCGGGTGCAGGACTGCACGGTCGAGCGCAGCGGGCCGAAGTCGCGGCGGGCGCCGATGTCGGCGATGAAGTAGCGGGCGATGAATCGCCGGCGCGCCGCTCGCTCCATCACCGGGAGCGGGGCATGTCCGAACAGGAGCGGGACGAGCATCGAGACCCACAGGGCGAGCCGCAGCCGCAGCTTGTAGCCGATGTCGAGCGAGGCCCAGTAGTGATCGACCCGGGTGGCGATCTGCTCCGGAGCGACGCGAGGGGCGTCGAGGATCGCGTCAGCCGTCGCCGCCAGCGTGGCGTGCTCGGCCGGCCACAGATATTTCAGGTCATACCGGACAGACAACGCCCGGTGCAGAAGCCAGAGCAGCGCCACCACCGCGATCACCGCCCCGATCAGCCAGATCACGGTTCGCGAGCCCGCCGGGATATCGGTCCAGGGCAGCAGGTGAGACAGCCATCGCGGCGGCGGGAACGACATCGCCGTGTCCCCGAAGATCAGCGTCAGTGCCAGCAGCCCGACGATCACCAGGTGGCCGATGATCACCAGCCACAGCAACCGAGCCCGGCGCCTGACGTCGGCGGCGACCGCGGCCGTCACCAGGCAGAAGACCACGTCCTTGGCGACCGAGTTGATCGCGAACGGCCTCGTCGTCGACGGTCCCTCAAAAACCGACGGCACATAAAGCGCGGCCTCGGCCGCGAACAGAGCGGCCCCCGCCCACAAGGCGATCCGCAGCTGGTTTTCCTGGCGGCTCAGCGGCGCCGTGCCAGCCGGGCTAGCTGCTGCGCCATTCGCGCCAGACATGTCCGGGCCCCCGTGTCATTCCTTACCCCGGACATCAGGCTACCCCGGGCACGCGGACCGGTCAATGTCAATGGGGCTACGTGGCAGTCGTGCCGGGAAGCTCGGAGACCAGGAGGCTCCCGTCCGGAGAGCCCAGCCCCGTGCAGGCATCCCAGCCGGCGCCCGCCGAGTAGCTCCCGTTGTTGCCGGACGTGATGTCGTGGAAGCCGCCCTTGCCGAGCAGCTGGTAGAGCCGGGGCTGGGCGAAGCCGAGCGGCGTCCCGAGCGCCTCGTTGAGCAGCGCCGTCAGTCCGGCCCACAGCGGGGCGACCGCGCTCGTTCCCCCCACCGTTTCATCCGAGCCGTCGACGCGGATCGCGTAGCCGGTGGCGGGATCGGCATTGCCGCTCACATCGGGCACGCCGCGACCGGGAGAGCCCGTGTCGACGTTGTCGGGAACGTGGGCGTTCGTTTGATAACTCGGGAGCGCGAATTCGCGGCTGACCCCGCCCCCGGTCGAGCCGTCGCCCGACGTGTTCCACACCGTCTCCGAGGAGATGTCGGTGCCCGAGCCGTTCAAGGTCGTTCCCCCGCAGGCCAGGGCGTGCGGCGCCGAGGCCGGGAAGTCGACATGCTGCTCGCCGTCCGATACGCCGTCGGTCGAGCCGTTGTCGCCGGCGGCGACGGTCACGGTCACTCCCAACCCGGCGGCCTCGGTGAGGATCTGCTCCATCTGGGTCCGGGCCTGGCTGGTCCACGAGTCCTCTGACTCGCCCCAGCTGATCGATACGACCGAAGGATGGTTGGTCGTGTCGTGGACCGCGGTCGAGACGGCATCGATGAAGCCCTGGTCGGTGTTGGGCGAGAAGTACGCGGCGATCGCCACCCCTGGGGCGACGCCACCGATGACCTCGAGGTCGAGCATCACCTCGCCGTCGGCGTCCTGGTCGGCTCCGGGGGAGTTGGTGCCGCCATCGACGCTGACCTCGGTAACGGTCGGCGCTGAGAGCCCCAACCCCTCGAAGTAGGTCGACAGATCGGACGTGCTGTAGCCGCCGCCGAGTTCGACGACTCCCACCGTCTGGCCGGCGGCCGTCGCGCCGCTGGGAAAGGAATACAGCTCGGCCACCTGGGGCGGCGTGTAGGAGGTCTCGGCCTGCGCGGCAAAGCGGATCTGCGTGCGGGTCTGCGGGCGGTTATCGAGCCCGAACACGCCCACGACGATTCCCTCGAGCTCGCCGGGGACGGTCAGCGGGCCGGTCCTGGCCCGGTAGCTCGGGGCGCCTCCCGAAGGCGCGTACTGACCGGCGAGCTGCGCGCCGAAGGCGTCGACCAGCGACGCCACGCTGCCGTGCACCGTCACTGCCCGCCGGGCGAGGTCGACGTTTCTGATGGTCAGCCCGTGGTCTTGCGCAAACGCGGTGACCGCAGCGGCGTCGTCGGGGTCGGCTCCATACCGATCCGCCCACTCGTCCCGCGTGGCCAGGCTGCGCTCGCTCAGCGGCCGCGCGGCCTCATCGTCGACCCAGTCCAGGCTGCCACGCGGGCGCAGATAGACGGTCACCTGCACATCCTCGGAGGTTTCGACGTCGCCGACCCGCTCGTGACCGGGCACGAGCTGCCGTTCGCTGCCTGGAACCGTGACCCGATCTGCCGCCATGGTGCCTCCCCTGTAGTGGACGTGGACCTCCTCAGTGTTACCGCGGCCCCTGGGGCCGAAACCCCGTTCCGGGGGCCTGAGGGCCATGCCGGGGCCCGCTTTTGTGGCCGTGCGGCCATGCCGCGCGCGGGACCCGGTCGCGAGCATCTCCGGGGTGGAGACGGCTCTCAATGGCGCGAGCGCGAGCGGCAGCGCGCGGCGCCCAAGCATCGCCGTCGTCCTCCCCGGCGGGGGCGCCCGCGGCGCGTATGAGGCCGGGGCGCTGTCGGTTCTCCTGCCCGCCCTCGAGGCCCGCGGTGAGCGCGTCTCGATCTGGTGCGGCACGAGCGTCGGCGCGATCAATGCCACCGCGATGGCCTCCCTGTCGCACCTGCCCACGAGCGAGCAGACCGCGGCCACGGTCGGACTGTGGAGTGAGCTTCGCAAAGGCGATGTGATCTCGCCGATCATCGGCAGTGGTGGCCTGCGCACCCTGATGAGACTCGTCGGCCACGGCGTCCGGATTCCCTCTCTGCGCTTCGCCAGCCTGCTGGACCCCAGCCCGCTGGCCGGCAGCCTCGACCGCTGGATCGACTGGAGGCGACTGAGCGACAACGTGGCCCGCAAAGTGATCGACGCCGTGTGCGTGGTCGCGACGTCGCTGATGACCGGCGATCCAGTGGCCTTCGTCTCCAGTCGCGACAAGCTCCCCCGCTTCCCCGATGACGCCATTCGCTACGTCGGGGCCAACCTGCGCGGGGAGCACGTGCGTGCCTCGGCGGCGATCCCGATGCTGTTTCCGACCGTCCAGGTCACGACTCCGCGCAGCGCCCGGGGGCATTACGCCGACGGGGGAACGCGACTGAACAGCCCGATCAAGCCGGCCCTGCACCTCGGCGCCGACCGCGTGATCCTGATCGGCCTCGAGCCCTTCGGGCACAGCGCGGCGCTTTCGATCGCCGCGGGCCGGCCGAGCGTCGCCGACGTCGCGGCCAACGTGCTCGATGGCCTGCTCGTTGACCAGGTCGCCAACGACCTGCACCGCATGGCGGCGATCAACTCGTTCTTCGTCGACGACGCCAGCCGGGGTACGGTCGGGGCGTCGCGGGCCTACCGGCTGGCCCGGGGACGCGCCCCGTACCGGCCTATCTCCTACGCACTGGTCTCCCCGCAGCGACGCGGCGAGATCGGACGGCTGGCCGAGAAGGTGTTCGCGAACCGGTACGGGGGTCTGCGGGGCCTACGCGACCTCGACTTCGTGCTCATGGCCGGCGCGCTCGGATCGCGAACCCGGGCCCGCGGGGAGCTGCTCTCGTTCCTGCTGTTCGACAGCGAGTTCGTGGCCGGACTGCTGGCGCTCGGAGCGCGGGATGCCAAGCGCTGGCTGCGCCGCCACCCGCGTTTCTGGTGCCGCGACGCCGCGCACGACTTGTCCTTTGCGCGCTATGACCGTGGAGCGATATCCGAGCAGGAGGCAATCGAGGAGTTCCGTGCCCGGCGCTACCGCTGATGATCCGCTGCCGCTGATGTCACACTTCCCCCCTGCAAACGCCGCCCTGTTTGGCGGAACGAAACAACGGAGACTGTGCCGTCAGATGAACACGAGCGAGATGCGACCGCTGATTGCCGTCACCACCTCGGAAGTCCGCCGGGGCGAGGCGGTGACGCTGACTCCCCAGGGCGAGCCTCCCCAGCACGAGATGGCGCTGGGACTGAAGTACCTTCGCGCGCTCGAGCTCGCGGGCGGGATCCCGATCGTCGTCCCGCCGCTGTCGCCCCCCCTCGCCTCCGCGCTGCTTGACCGCGTCGATGGGCTCTGCCTCTCCGGCGGCCCCGACCTGGACCCGAAGGCCTACGGAGAGAGCCGGCACGAGCACACCGGGCCCGTCGAGTCCGATCTGGACGAATTCGAGCTCGCGCTTGCCTCCGAGGCTGATCAGCGCGGCCTTCCGATCCTCGCCATCTGCCGCGGCCTGCAGGTGCTAAACGTCGCCCGCGGAGGCTCGCTTCACCAGCATCTGCCCGACGTCTCCGACGACACGATCAACCACCGCCAGACCGAACCGGGGGGTCAGACCACCCACCTGGTCTCGCTGCAGGACTCCAGCCGCGTGGCGACCGTGCTCGAGCGCGAGCAGGCTGAGGTCAACTCCTTCCATCACCAGGGCGTCGACCGCCTCGGCCACGGCCTTGCCGTCACCGGGCGTGCCCCCGACGGAACCGTGGAGAGCATCGAGGCGATCGACCGCGAGTTCGTCCTCGGGGTCCAGTGGCACGCCGAGTGCCTCGTCGACCGTCCCGAGCATGCGGCGCTGTTTCGCGCCTTCGTGGAGGCGGCCGCGTGCCGGCTGACCGGCACCACGCACCTGCGCGTGGCTTGAGGATCGGAGAATGTGCGGCTTCGCAGGCGAGCTCGCTCGCGACCGAGCGCCTGACATCGACGCCGTGGAGCGGATGGGGGCGACGATGGGTGATCGCGGACCCGATGGCTCGGGATCGTGGTCTCGGGATGCGATCGCACTCGCGCACCGCCGGCTGAAGATCATCGATCTGTCAAGCGCCGGCGATCAGCCGATGACCGATTCGCAGCTCGGCCTGACGATCGTCTTCAACGGCTGCATCTACAACTACCCAGAGCTCCGCTCAGAGCTCGAGCGCGACGGCTATCGCTTCTTCTCCACCAGCGACACCGAGGTCATCCTCAAGGCATATGACAAGTGGGGACGCGACTGCGTCAGCCGCTTCTTCGGGATGTTCGCGTTTGCCATCTACGAGCACGCCTCGGGCCGGGTGCTGCTGGTCAGAGACCGGCTGGGGATCAAGCCCATGTACCTGGCGAGGATGCCGGGCGCGCTGCGCTTTGCCTCGACGCTGCCGGCGCTGCTGGCCGGTGGCGGGATCGACACCGAGCTTGATCCGGTCGCGCTTCACCACTACCTGAGCTGGCACTCGGTCGTCCCCCCGCCGCGGACGATCATCAACGGTGTCCAGAAGCTTGCGCCGGCGACCACCATGCTCGTCGATCCCGACGGGCGCGAGGACGTCGAGGTCTACTGGCGCGCCGACTTCGCCCGGGATGAGCGCTACGCCGACTGGAGCGACGCCGACTGGGCCGACGGCATCCTCGAGACGCTCCGCGCGGCCGTCAAGCGGCGGATGGTGTCCGACGTGCCGGTCGGCGTGCTGCTCTCCGGCGGCCTTGACTCGAGCCTGATCGTCGCCCTGCTGGCGGGGTCGGGCCAGGAGCGGCTGGCCACGTTCAGCATCGGCTTTGACGACGTCGGTGAGCGCGCGGGCAACGAGTTTCGCTACTCGGATGTGATCGCTGACGTCTTTGACACCGACCACCACAAGATCCCAGTGGCGACCGAGCGCATGCTGCCGGCCCTCGACGGGGCCATCGGGGCGATGAGCGAGCCGATGGTCTCTCACGACGCCGTCGCCTTCTACCTCCTCTCCCAGGAGGTCGCCAAGTCCTACAAGGTCGTCCAGTCCGGACAAGGGGCCGACGAGGTGTTTGCCGGCTACTCCTGGTATCAGCCGCTTCGTGACGTCCCCGGCTCCGGCGCCGATGAGTACCAGGCCGCGTTTTTCGATCGGCCCGACTCGGAGATGGCGCAGACGCTGATGGCCGCGCACCGGGTCGACGGCGATCCCAGCCGCTCGTTTTTGGAGCGGCACTTCGGAGGCGCCGGAGCCGACGAGCCCGTCGACCGGGCGCTGCGCCTTGACACCGAGGTGATGCTCGTCGATGACCCGGTAAAGCGCGTGGACAACATGACGATGGCCTGGGGGCTGGAGGCCCGCACCCCGTTCCTCGATCACGAGCTCGTGGAGCTGGCGGCCGCCTGCCCGCCCCGGCTCAAGCTCGCCTCCGGCGGCAAGGGAGTGCTCAAGGACGCCGCTCGCCGCGTGCTTCCCGAGGTCGTCATCGACCGCCCCAAGGGCTACTTCCCCGTCCCGGCGCTGTCGACGATCGAGGGCGCGACGCTGGAGCTCATCCGTGAGCGTATGGAGAGCGCGACCGCGCGCGAGCGCGGGCTGTTCGAGCCCGCCCACGTCGAGGCGCTGCTGGCTGCGCCCAACGAGTATCAGACGACCCTGGAGGGCTCAAAGCTCTGGCAGCTGGCGTTGCTGGAGCTGTGGCTCGAGCGCCATGGAATCTGAGCCTCGCGCCCAGCCGTTTGACGAGGATCGCGACGAGCTCGGAGAGCCGCGCTACGGATACGGGCAGATGCTCGAGGCGCTGCAGGGAGCCGACCTCGACGGGCTAGCCGTCTCGGTCAAGCGCCGGCTCGCCGACGAGGGGGTCAGCTTCGGACCCGAGCCCTTCGTCGTCGATCCGATCCCGCGGCTGATCGGCGGCCGCGAGTGGGCCGAGCTCGAGCGCGGCCTCGCCCAGCGCACGCGGGCGCTCAACCACTTCCTCACCGACATCTACCGGGAACGGCGCATCGTCGATGCCGGGATCGTGCCCGAGGAAGTGCTCGTCGACGCCGAGGGCTACGAGCCCGACCTCGCCGGGCGCGTGCCGCAGACTCCGCCTCCGGCGGCGATCATCGGCTTCGACCTGGTGCGCGAACCGGGAGGAACCTTCCTGGTGCTGGAGGACAACCTGCGCACGCCCTCGGGCTATTCCTACCTCCTGGCCGCGCGTGCCGCCCTGAAGGAAATTCTTCCCTCCGGCGTGCCGGTGCCGCGCCCGATCGATCCCGTCATCTACGAGCTGCTGGGCGCGACGCTGCGAGCGGCCGCGCCGGAAACCAGCCGTGAAGATCCGACGATGGTGCTGCTCACCGACGGCCCTGACAACGTGGCCTACTACGAGC
>JBAPXO010000459.1:0-5553 GCA_049284255.1 Solirubrobacteraceae bacterium
CGCCCCCGAGCGCCAGCACCGCGTCGGCCCCGTCAGCGACGGCCTGCGCCACCGCGTGCTCGGCGTCCTCCACGGTCGGGTCGGGATCGACCAGCGCACACACCGACGCGGGCACGCCGCCCATCGCCGCCTCCACCGCAGCGAGCAATCCCGCCTGCTCCACCCCGCGGTCGCAGGCGACGGCGACCCGGCGCGCGTCCAGGCCCTCGAGCTCGGCGCCCAAGTGGTCAAGGGCGCCAAGCCCCGCGATGATGTACGGCGGAGCGCTGAAACTGCGCGTCGAAGTGGACATCGTCTGCGGCCGCGGCGAGATGCGCTCAGCCGAAGTTGATGTTGACGTTCTTGACCTGCGTGTAGGAGACCAGCTCGTCGAAGCTCTCCTCGCGGCCGACGCCCGAGTCCTTGAAGCCTCCGAACGGGACGCCGGGGAAGTGCCGCGAGGAGTCGTTGACCCAGACATAGCCGGCCTGAACGTCGCGCGCGAAACGGTGCGCGGTCCGCAGGTCGCCCGTGAAGATGCTGGCCGTCAATCCGTACTGGATCCCGTTGGCGATCTCGATGGCGTCCTCGTAGGTGTCATACGCAATGACCGCGAGGACGGGGCCGAAGATCTCCTCCTGCGCCAGCCGGGAGTCAGGTGCCACGTCAGTGAACAGGGTGGGCCGCACGAACATGCCCGAGGACAGGCTCTTGTCCTCCGGGGGTCCTCCGCCGGCGACCACGCGAGCGCCTTCGTCGCGACCGATCTGCAGGTAGGAGAGCACCTTGTCGTATTGACCACGGTGCACAACGGCGCCGGTGTCTGTGGCCTCCTCGTCCGGCGGACCCGAGTGCAACGACTCCATCCGCGCGGCGAGACGCTCCACGAACTCGTCACGTCGCGACTCCTGAACGATCAGGCGCGATGTCGATCCGCATGACTGACCCTGCCAGGTGAAGTTCATCCCGCGCACTGCTCCCGCGACGGCGATCTCGAGGTCGGCGTCGGGCATGACCACAAGCGGGTTCTTGCCCCCGAGCTCGAGGCTGACCGTCTTGACGACATGGGTCGCCGCGCGCTGCTGGATCGAACGGCCGATCTCGGCCGAGCCGGTGAACGCGATCCGGCGCACGCCGGGATGGGTGACCAGCGGATCTCCCGCCTCCATTCCCGTCCCAGTGATGACGTTGAAGACCCCTTTGGGGAGCACGTCGTCCGCCAGCTCGGCGAGACGAATGGTCGACATCGACGTGTGCTCGGACGGCTTGAGGATCACGGTGTTGCCCGCGATCAGCGGCGCTGCCGATTTGCTGGCCGCGAACATGAAAGGGTGGTTGAAGGGGATGATCCGTCCAACAACCCCGAACGGCGAGGGCAGGGTGTAGTCAAGCCGGTCGAAATCGCTGGGGATGGTGTTCCCGCGCAGCTCCAGCGCCAGCCCAGCGAAATAGCGGAGGGCGGCGGCGCCGGTGAAGGCGTCGGCGCGCATCTCGCGGATCGGGCTGCCGTTCTCGCTGACGTCGAGCATCGCCAGCTCGTCGGCGTGCTCTTCGATCCGGTCGGCCAGCTCCCGGACCATCTTGGCCCGCTCGAGGGCGGGCGTCGCCCGCCATTGCGCGAAGGCGGCCTCAGCGGCGACCACGGCATCCTCGACGTCCTGAGCGTCACAGCGCGGGAATCGAGCGATGACCCCGCCCGTGGCGGGGTTGGTGGCGTCGATCGTCTCGCCGCTTCGCGCCTGGCGGAAGTCGCCGTCGATGTAGATCGGCAGCGTCTCGATGTTGGTGCTCACGCTCACGGCGCTCTCCTTATCTTCGATCTGCGCAACGTTGCCATCAGCCAGCGGCTCGGCTAGCCCCAGAGGCCCATCAGGGGGTGATCCCAAGGCTCGATTGGCACCGGACCGCGGCCTTCGAGCGCCGAGACCTCTGCGAACGAGGACCGGTAGAAGCCAAGCGGGCGCTGACTGGGATGCCCAGCCTTAAGGTCGGTGATCTCGCCAATGAAGAGCGTGTGATCGCCCGCCTCGTGCTCGTCGACGACGGCGGCCACGAGCCATCCCAGGGCCTCCCGCAGGATCGGAGTTCCGCCGCGCTCGTCGAAGGTGGGCGCGGGTTCGTAGGCGGCCACGGGCATCCCGGCGAACCGGCGGGCCTCTCGTTCCAGGCGCTCCCCGAGCAGGCTGACCCCGTACCGTCCGGCAGCGTGGAGGAGGGCGTGCATGTGCGCGTCGCGGCGCACGCTGACCAGCACGAGCGGCGGATCCAGCGACACCGACATGAAGGCGTTGGCGGTCATCCCCCGCACCTCACCGGTCGCGGGCGCTTTGACCGACACGACGGTGACTCCGGTGGCGAACCGGCCGAGAACCTCGCGGTAGGCGGCGGGTGTGACCGGCGTGCGCGCCGGCTCAGTGGAACGGGTCACGGGGGTTGAGCGGGAAGCCGAAGGCCATCCGTCCGTAGTTCTCGCCGGCTGCGTTGAAGTTGCAGAAGACGTGACAGGCGACCGCACGCACGTCGCGCCACCCGCGCTGGATCGGGCTCTCGCTGCGCAGCGCGCTGGCGCCCGCCATACCCATGAGCTCATTGACGGCGCTGACCAGGAGGCGGGTTGCGTAGGTGATGTCCCTGCGATTGCGGACGCGGTCCTCGAGGGTGACCTCGTGGTCGGACTCGGCCATGGTCAGCGCGCGGCGCACGAGGAGATCGGCGCAATCGATCTTGGTGGCCGACTCGGCCAGCACGAGCTGCATGGGCAGCGCGCCTGCCACCTGCTCCTGTGTGTAGGAGTTGGCCTTGGTGCGCACATGGTCCTGCCAGGCCTCGACGACACCCCGCGCGATTCCGACGGCGGGCGCCACCATGGCGTGCCCGCCGTAGGTCATGAACGGCTTGGTGTACATCGGGTTGGCATGGATGGCCGCGCCCTCGGCGTGGCCCTCGATCACCGGCTGCATGTACAGCGTGTGGTGCTCGGGAACGAAGACGTCCTTGACGACGACGTTGTCCGAGCCCGACCCACTCAGTCCGGCGCTGTACCAGGTGTCGACGATCTCGATTTCGCTGGTGGGCAGCAGGAAGAGCCGGAATTGGTGCTCGCCGTCGGCGGTCTGGACCACGCCGCCGAGCAACACCCACTGGCAGTGCTCGATGCCGCTCGCCCACGCCCAGTCGCCGCTCAGGCGCCATCCGCCGTCGGCGGGCTCCACGCGCCCGACCGGGACAAACGAGGTTCCGATGAGCGCGTCCGGGCCATCGACGCTCCACACGTCCTCCTGGGCCTGCTGGTTGAAGTGCGAGAACACGAAGGGATGGTCGATCAGGAACGATCCGACCCACCCCATCGACCCGTAGGCGCGGCCCAGCTCGACGGCGATCTCGTAGTGCGCCGTGAGGCCGAGCTCAGTCCCGCCGAAGCGCGCCGGGACCTGGGTGCGCACCAGACCTGACCGAACGAAGGCCTCCACCATCTCGCGCGGGAGGTGTCGGGCGTCGTCCGCCGCGCGGGCGCCCTCCCGGAACAGCGGGAAGAGCGCGCGAGCTCGATCGACTGCCTGTTCGCGCGTCTGAGGAGGGGATTCAATCGACGAGACGGACATCTAGCTCTCCTTGATCAGACATCGACCGCACGGAAAGCGAACCTGCACCGGCTCGCTCGCCAGAATCGCGTTCCATCTTACAGAAGCGCTGGCGCCGCGTCCACCCTACACTGGCCGCTGGAGCAATTCCACGCGGGTCCCGTCGGGATCGACGCAGAAGACGAGCACGGTTCCACTCGCGTCGCCATCGCCAACCGTGTAGGGCGGACGGGTGAAGCGCACTCCCTGGGCTGCCATCCGCTCGTAGGCCGCGGCCACGTCGGGGACCTCGAAGCAGATGTGACGCACTCCGAAGTCGTTGGCGCGGTCGGCAGGCGACCGACCGTCGGCGGGGCGCTCGAACTGAAAGAGCTCGAGCCGCGTCGGACCGAAGCCGACGAAGGCAAGCGTAAAGCGAGCGTTCTCGAGCTCGTGCAGCTGGGCGATGTGCGGGTCGTCGATATCGCGCAGGATGGTCTCGACTTGACCGCCGAAGAACCTCTCGTAGAACGCGATCGATCGATTGAGGTCCCTGACCACGATCGCGGTGTGATGCAGAGCGAGGCTGGCTGGTTTCACGGCCACGATCGTCATCCCGCCGTGGCGAGGATCTCGGCGTGGATCACCTCGGGCGGCTCGGCCAGCAGGGCTTCGGTGCGTCCCAGGGCATCTTTGAGGACCGGCAGGTTGTCGTGAGCGTCCGCCGCCGCCTGATCGCGATACCGCTCGTAGATGAAGACGCGGTTCGGATGCTCTCGATCGACGTGCATGATCCACGCCTCGGTTCCTGGGTCGCTCTCGGCGGCAGCGCGCACGGGTTCGAGCGCCTCGACCAGCTCCTCGCGCCGACTGTCGATGACGTGCAACCGAACTAGCTTGGCGAGCGGCGCCATAAGTCCCCTCCTTCGCGATCGATGCCGAGCATGCTCCTGGGCGCTCGGCGTGGGCTCAGGTTCGGTACCGTATACCAAGACGCGGTTCTGTCGAGCAGAACGAGCGCTGGAACAGGAATGGCATCCGTGCTGCCCCCATATCGCTACTCCCCAATCGTTGAGCGAGCGCCCATCGAGTACCCGGAGGGCAAGCGCTGTGCCGTGTACATCGGTCTCAACATCGAGCACTTTCACCTCGGTACGCCGTCGACGAGCGTCACTGCGCTGACCGCGGCGCTGCCCGTCGACCCAATGAACTTCGGGTGGCGCGATTACGGCACCCGCGTGGGCGTCTGGCGCATGATCGAGCTGCTCGACGAGCTCGAGCTCAGGGCCAGCGTCCTGCTCAACTCCGAGGTCTGCGACAACTACCCTCAGATCGTGGCTGCCGGGGTGGCGCGCGACTGGGCGTGGGTCGGTCACGGTGTCACCAACTCCGCGCTGTGGACGGGGATGGGGCCCGACGCCGAGCGCGAGCTGCTCCGGGGCATCGTCGACACCATCGCCAAAGCCACCGGCCAACCTCCCCGTGGCTGGCTAGGCCCGGCGCTCACCGAGACCGAGCACACGCCCGCGCTGCTCGCCGAGCTGGGCTTCACCTACACGCTCGACTGGGTCGCCGACGATCAGCCGTTTCCTCTCGAGCTTGACGGCCGCCGCCTCATATCCGTCCCCTACTCGGTCGAGGTCAACGACATCCCGGCGTTCCTGGACCGTGGCATGAGTGCGGCGGAGTTCGGGCAGGCGATCGTGGACCACCTGGAGCTGCTACGTGCGGAGTCAGCTCAGCGGCCCGGTGGAGTCCTCGGCGTCGCCCTCCACCCCTTCCTGATCAACCAGCCGTCTCGCCACCGGTACCTCGTCGAGGCCCTGAAGCGCATCCGCGGCTTTGACGACGTGTGGTTCACGACCAGCGACGAGGTCGCGAACTGGTACCTGAAGCACTACTACGACGCCGCCGTCGGCAGCGCGATCGACGCCCCCCGGCGCTGATGATGTTCGAGCCATCGCCCGACTCCGCAGAGTTCTTTGAGGCCCGCGGCTTCGGGACGACGATCGGC
>JBAPXO010000460.1:0-5717 GCA_049284255.1 Solirubrobacteraceae bacterium
CGCTCCAGGACGACGACCAGCGCTTTACCCGGATGGCGGCCCAGATCAAGGGAGTGACCGAGGAGACGACCACCGGGGTGCACCGGCTGTATCAGTTCGCGCGCGAAGGGCGGCTGCTGTTCCCGGCGATCAACGTCAACGACTCGGTCACCAAGTCCAAGTTCGACAACAAGTACGGGTGCCGGCACTCGCTGATCGACGGGATCAACCGCGCCACCGACGTCCTGATCGGGGGCAAGGTGGCCGTGGTTTGCGGTTACGGCGACGTCGGCAAGGGATGCGCGGAGTCGCTGCGCGGCCAGGGCGCACGCGTGATCGTCACCGAGATCGACCCCATCTGCGCGCTGCAGGCGGCGATGGACGGCTACCAGGTCGCGCGCCTGGAGGACGTGCTCGGGCAAGCCGACATCTTCGTGACCGCGACCGGCAACAAGGACGTGATCACGGCCAAGGACATGTCGCAGATGAAGCACCAGGCGATCGTGGGCAACATCGGCCACTTCGACAACGAGATCGACATGTCCGGGCTGGAGCACACCGAGGGCATCAAGCGGATCAACATCAAGCCCCAGGTCGACGAGTGGTTGTTCCCCAACGGGCGGACGATCATCGTCCTCTCCGAAGGCCGGCTCTTGAACCTGGGCAACGCCACGGGGCATCCGAGTTTCGTGATGTCCAACTCCTTCACCAACCAGGTGATGGCCCAGATCGAGCTCTTCGGCAACCGCGACGAGTACGACAAGCAGGTCTACACCCTCTCCAAGCAGCTCGACGAGAAGGTCGCACGGCTGCATCTGAACGCTCTCGGCGTCAAGCTGACCGAGCTCACCCCCAGCCAGGCCTCCTACCTGGGTGTGCCGGTGGAGGGGCCGTACAAGTCAGACCACTACCGCTACTAGCGCACCCTCCCGAGCTGGCATGGCGCGAGCGTCGGTCCCGCCGCACGACGTCGCCGACCTCGCGCTCGCGCCCCAAGGCGAGGCCCGAATCGCCTGGGCAGCCGGTCAGATGCCCGTGCTCGCCCAGATCCAGGAGCGGTTCGGCGATCAGCGGCCGCTGGAGGGGATCCGGGTCGCGGCCTGCCTGCACGTCACTGCCGAGACAGCCAACCTGGTGCGGGCGCTGCGGACGGGGGGCGCCGAGGTGGCGCTCTGCTCCGCCAACCCGCTGTCGGCGCAGGACGACGTGGCCGCCGCGCTCGTGCTCGGCGATGGCGTCGAGGTCAGGGCGATGCGTGGCGAGAGCGTGGACACCTACGTCGAGCACGTGCTCGCGCTGCTCGACGGCAGCGGGGGCGGTGTGGACGGGCCTCAGATCACGATCGACGATGGGGCCGATCTGCTCGTCACCGCGCATGCCCGCGGCGGCAAGGTACTCGAAGGGCTGATCGGCGGGACCGAGGAGACCGCGACCGGACTCCTGCGCCTGCGCCGCCTGCAAGACGAGGGCAAGCTCAGCTGTCCGGTCCTGGCCGTCAACGAGGCGCGCACCGAGCGGGCGCTCAACGACCGCCATGGGACCGGCCAGTCCGCGCTGGATGGGATCGTGCGCGCCTCCAATGTCCTGTTGGCCGGCAACACCGTGGTCGTCGTCGGCTATGGCTGGGCCGGACAGGGGGTCGCCGAGCGGGCGCGAGGAGCGGGGGCCGCGGTGATCGTCTGCGAAGTTGACCCCCTGCGAGCGCTCGAGGCCCGGATGGCCGGCTATGAGGTGATGCCCTCGCTGGTCGCCGCCGAGCGCGGCGACGTCTTCATCACGGTGACCGGATCACGCGGGGTGCTGCGCCGGGCGCACTTCGAGCGCATGAAGGACGGCGCGCTTTTGGCCAACGCCGGTCACTTCGACGTCGAGCTCGATCTCGAGGAGCTCGCCGAGCTGGCGACCGGGGGGGTGCACACCGTCCGCCCCCTTGTCCAGCAGTTCGTGCTCGGTGACGGACGCCGGCTCAACCTCCTCGCCCACGGACGGGTCGTCAATCTAGCGGCCGCGGAAGGCCACCCGGCCGCGGTCATGGACGTCTCGTTCGCGCTTCAGGCGCTGTGCATCGAGCAGCTCGTGGGAAGCGCCGAGGCCCTCGGACCCAGCGCGCAGGCGCTCGGACCGGGAGTGCATCCAGTCTCGGCGGCTGTGGATCGCGAGGTCGGGCGGCTGAAGCTCGCCGCTCTCGGCGTGCAAATCGACGAACCGACCGCCGATCAGGCGCATTACCGGGAATCCTGGGGGATATAGCGGCCGGAGCAAGATGGAATCAACCATCTGGGGGTAGGCTCGTCAACGAAATGGGAGCCGGAGCCGGAAAGCTGCGAGGCGGAATCGACCTTGGCGGGACCAAGATCGAGGCGATCGTCGTCGATCCCGATCAGAAGGTGGTCGGCCAGGCGCGCCAGCCGACTCCCACCGAGGGCGGCCCCAACGATGTCGCCGCGCAGATGGTCGAGGCGCTCTCAGATGCCGCCCAGCAGGCCGACGTGAAGAGCTCGGCGCTGATCGGGATCGGCGTGGGCTCTCCTGGCGACGTCGATGAGCACGCCGGAACGGTGGCCCGGGCCCGAAACCTGCCGGGATGGGAGGGCGAGTTCGACCTGGCCAAGGCGCTCTCGGAGAAGCTCGGAACAAAGGTCTACCTCGGCAACGATGTCCAGGTCGCCACCCAGGCCGAGTTCGACCTCGGCGCCGCCAAGCAGTTTCAATCGCTGCTGGGGGTGTTCTGGGGGACCGGCGTCGGCGGAGGGTTGATTCTCGACGGCAAGCCCTGGCTCGGCCGCGGGGGCGCGGGCGAGATCGGCCACATGGTCGTCAAGGAGGACGGCGCGCACTGTCCGTGCGGACGGCGAGGCTGCATGGAGGCCTATGCGGGCCGCGCCGCCATGGAGGCCAAGGCCCGGCGCGAGGCCGACAAGGGCGCCAAGACCGACCTCTTCAAGATCATGAAGCACCGCGGCCGAACCCGGCTGACGAGCGCCGTATGGGCCCACGCGCTCGAAGATAAGGACCCGCTGGCGACCGAGCTGATCGATCGCGCCGTCGAGGCGCTTGGCACGGGGATCGCCTCGGCCGTCAACCTGCTCGACATCGAGGCGGTGGTGATCGGGGGCGGTCTCGGCGTGCGGTTCGGCGAGCCGATGGTCAAGCGCATCGCCGACGCGATGCAGCCCCACCTCTTCAACGACCAACGGCCGCCGGCGATCATGGTTGCCGGCCTAGGCGATCTCGGGGGCGGGCTGGGCGCCGCGCTCCTCGTCTCAGACGCCCAGAAGAATTAAGGTCGGTCGCTAAGAGGCGACCTCGAAGCGCTCGGCGCGCTCGGCCTCGCGCTCGGATTCGGTCAGCATCCGCACGAAGACCACGACGAGCGCGATCCCCATCACGACCGACTGCTCGAGCGCCATCTCGAGTCCCGCCATCTCCTGGTCGACGTGCGGCGAGAGCCCCCAGTAGTGAGGGTGGCCGGCGTAGAAGGGATAGATCACCGTGGGGGCGAACGCGAGAACGATCCCCAGCAGCCCGACCCCGAGCTTGGTGACGACCATGTAGGCCACCGGCCCCAGCCCGGACATCCGCATGCGGCCGCGGATCGGCGACAGCAGATGCCACCAGTACAGCGTCCCCGCGAAGGCGAAGCACAGGTGCTCAAAGGCGTGGACGGTGGTGTTGTGCAGGGCGGCGTCGTACATGGCGGGGATGTGCCAGCCCCACATGAAGCCGACGTAGGCGGCAACCGCGAACGCGGGATGGGCGAGGTACCCGGCGCGGCGCTCGACCGCGTTCAGCCGCCGCGTGACGGGTCGCAGCAGGACCTTGTTGAGCCCGAGGATGAGGAGGATGGGGGCGATGTCGAGCAGCAGGATGTGCTGGAGCATGTGCATGACCAGGAGCTGGTCGCCGAGCGCATCGACCGGTGAGACGAGCGCGACGATGACCGTCGTCAGGCCCAGGGCGAACAGCGTCAGGCGCCCGAAGCCCGGGCGGTGCGGGGACCCGGTGGCACGACCTCGTCGCCATCCCAGGATGTAGAGCACCGCGATCGCGGCCACCCCGATCAGCACCGACGGCTCGGGCGACCACTGGATGGTGGGGGAGACGCTGGGAACCAACTTCCGGACATTCTGACGGCTCGACAAACACGCCCGCCGGCAATAACCTCGGATTCACATAGATCAACGCTTCCAGTGCTAGGAGGTCGGTCGATGCGTATCGATGTCAAGGGCCGAAATCTGACCGTCTCAGACGACATCAGGGAGCACGTCGACAAGCGCTTTCGCAAGGTGTCTCGGCAGGTCTCGGACCTGGCCGTGCTCGAGGTAGAGCTCTTCGAGGAGCGCAACCCGGCAATCACCGAATCGCAGGTCGCGGAGGCGACGCTGCACCTCAAGGGAGTTACGCTGCGCGCACGTGACGCGTCCGGCGACCTGATTCATTCGATCAATCTCGTCAGCGACGAGCTCGCGGTCCAGGTCAAGCGCCACCGCGATAAGCGCCGCAAGCGTCGCGAGTCACGATCGGCTGCCGCTCACGCCGTGCCGGGGGACATCTCGCCGGCCGCGTAAGAGTCGTTTAAAACGCCGCTCGCGACCCGCGGATGGGCAACCCGCCCGCGCTACCCTAGGCTGCATGTCCTTCCTGGACCGCGCGCTTCGCATGGGCGAAGCCAAGAAGTTCAAGACCTACGAGCAGCGGGTCTCCCGAATTAACGACTTCGAGGATGAGCTCGAGCACTATTCGGACGCTGAGCTGAAGGAAGCCGCCGACGAGCTCCGTGAGCGGGCTCGCAATGGCGAGTCGCTCGACGAGCTGCTCTACGAATGCTTCGGGCTCGTACGCGAGGCCGGCAAGCGCTCGATGGGCATGCGCCACTTCGACGTCCAGCTGATCGGCGGGATGGTGCTCCACGATGGCGCCATCGCCGAGATGAAGACCGGCGAGGGCAAGACCCTGACGGCCACGCTGGCCGTGGTCCTGAACTCGCTGGCGGGACAGGGCGTGCACCTGGTGACGGTCAACGACTACCTCGCCCACCGTGACGCGATGTGGATGAAGCCGATCTACGACATGCTCGGGGTCAGCGTCGGGGTGCTTCAGAACATGCAGTCCTACGAGGACAAGCACGCCGCCTACGCCGCCGACGTCACCTACGGGACCAACTCCGAGTTCGGCTTTGACTACCTGCGCGACAACATGGCCAAGAGCCTGGAGTAGAAGTTCCAGCACGGTGGCCGCGAGCGCGACGCGGACGGCAAGACGCGCTACCACACCTACGCGATCGTCGACGAGGTCGACAACATCCTGATCGACGAGGCTCGGACGCCGCTGATCATCTCCGGCGCCCCCGAGCAGGCCGCCGACGCGTACGCCAAGTTCGCCCGCCTGGCGCCTCGTCTGAAGCCCGGCAAGACGCCCGAGGGCATGGATCCCCGGACCAAGCGGGAGTTTGTCGCCGAATTCGACTACGAGTTCGACGAGAAGCACAAGACGGTCTCGATCACCGAGCAGGGCGTGGCCAAGGCCGAGCGCTTCATGGGCATCGACCACCTTTACCGGGCCGAGAACGGTCATCTCGTCAACCACCTGATCCAGTCGCTCAAGGCCCAGTCGCTGTATCACCGCGGCCACGACTACGAGGTGATCGACGGCGAGGTCAAGATCATCGACGAGTTCACCGGCCGCATCCTCGAGGGCCGGCGGTGGTCAGAGGGCCTGCACCAGGCCGTCGAGGCCAA
>JBAPXO010000461.1:0-2942 GCA_049284255.1 Solirubrobacteraceae bacterium
GGCCAGGGTCTCCCCGGCGATGTAGTCCTGGTGGGCGCGCGCGGCAGCCACGAGCTGGTCGTCGCCGTCCAAAGTCAGGACGATGCGGTCTGAGACCTCCAGCCCGGCAGCTTGGCGCGCGTTCTGAACTGCGCGGACGATCTCGCGCGCCCAGCCCTCGGCGCGCAGCGAGTCGTCGATCTCGATCTCGAGCGCGACGGCGTGTGAGCCCTCACGCTCGACCTCATAGCCCTCGAGCGGCTTCATAGTGATCAGCAGGTCGTCGGCGGACAGCGAATGCTCGGTGCCGCCCACGTCGATCGCGACGGAACCGCCGTCACGCAGCAGAGCCGCGGTTCGCGCCGAAGCGAGGCCGGCGATCGCCGCCGCCGCCATCGGCATGTGCTTGCCAAATCGCGGTCCCAGCGTGCGGTAGTTGGGCTTGATCTCGACCTGCCCGAGCTCGTCGGCCTCCGACACGAAGGAGAGCTCGCGAACGTTGAGCTCTTCACGCACGATGTCGGCCAGGCGTTCGATCGCTTCGCGCTCGCGGCCGGTGGCCACGACCACGGCAGCGCGCAGTGGCTGGCGCACCTTGAGCTTCGCCTGCGCGCGAGCGGCCAGGCCGAGGCGGACCGTCTCACGCGCGACCGCCATCGTCTCCTCGAGCGCTAGGTCACGCTCCCCGGGCACCGGGAAGTCGCATAGGTGCACGCTGGGCTCAGAGCCGTCGAGGTTGTCGTAGATCTCATCGGCGATGAACGGACAGAACGGCGCAAGCAGCTGGGCGACGGTCACCAGGCAGTGCTTGAGGGTGGCAAAGGCCGCGGGGTCGGCGTTCCAGAACCGCCGGCGAGAGCGGCGCACGTACCAGTTGGAGAGCTCGTCGACGAACTCCTGGATGGCGCGCCCGCCGGTCGTGGCGTCGAAGTTGTCAAGCCGGTCGCGGACGGTGGCCACCGTCTCCTGCAGGCGCGATAGAGCCCAGCGGTCGAGCTCGTTCTCCGAGCTGGCTCCCGGTGCCACCTCAACCTGCCCGGCGTTCGCATAGAGAACGTAGAAGCCGTAGGTGTTCCAGAGCTGGAGCAGGAATTGGCGGACCGCCTCGCCGATCGTCTCCAGCGAGAAGCGGTAGCCGTCCCAGGGGAGCTTGGAGGTGAACAGGTACCAGCGCAGCGCGTCGGCGCCGTAGCGGTCTATCGCGTCCCAGGGCTTGACCGTGTTGCCCAGACGCTTGGACATCTTGCGCCCGTCCTCGTCGAGGATCAGCCCCAGGCAGACGACGTTGCGGTAACTGGACTGGTCAAAGAGAAGGGTGGAGATTGCCAGCAGCGAGTAGAACCACCCGCGGGTCTGGTCCAACGCTTCGCAGACGAAGTCGGCCGGGAAGTTGTGTTCGAAGCGCTCGTCGTTGGCGTGGGGGGCGTGGAACTGCGCGAACGGCATCGAGCCCGAGTCAAACCAGACGTCGATGACCTCGGGAACGCGGCGCATCTCGCCCCCGCAGTTCTCGCACGCAAAGGTGACATCGTCGACGAACGGGCGATGGGGATCCTCCAGGGTGACGCCCGACAGCTCGCGAAGCTCCTCCAGGGAGCCGACCATTCGAATGCAGCCGTGGGCGCAGCGCCACACCGGCAGCGGCGTGCCCCAGTAGCGCTCACGGGAGAGGGCCCAATCGACGTTGCCCTCAAGCCAGCGGCCGAAGCGACCGTGCTTGACGTGCTCGGGGTGCCAGTTGACGCTCTCGTTGGAGGCGAGCAGCCGGTCCTTGATCTCGCTGGTGGCGATGTACCACGAGGGCTTGGCGTAATAGAGCAGGGGGGTGTCGCAGCGCCAGCAGTGCGGATAGGAGTGCTCGTATTCCTCAGCCCGCAGGAGCTTGCCGCTGGCCCGCAGATCTTCGATCAGGTCGGGGTCGGCGTCCTTGACCCAGCGTCCGGCATAGCTGCCGATGCGCTCGTCGTAGGTGCCGTCTTCCCGGACGGGGTTGATGACCTTGAGGCCCTCCGCCTCGCCGAGGCGAAAGTCGTCCTCACCGAAGGCGATCGCGGTGTGCACGAGTCCCGTCCCGCCCTCAGCGGTGACGAAGTCGGCCGGGAGCACGGAGTGGCCCTTCGGCCCGTACGCCTCGCCGGGGATGTAGTCAAAAGGCGGCTCGTATCGGGTGCCGACGAGCTCGGTCCCCGGGAATTGGTCGAGCACCTGCGCTCCCTCCCCGAGCACTCGCTCCACCAGTGCTTTGGCGACGACCTCGACGGGGCCGTCGCTCGCTCGGGCGCGCACGTATTCGATTTCGGGGTTGACGGCGACGGCGGCGTTGGAGACCAGCGTCCACGGCGTCGTCGTCCACACCAGCAGCTCGTCGCCGACATTGAGCGGTCCACGAGGCTCGGTGACCGGGAGCCGGACGTAGACCGACGGGTCGATGACGTCCTGATAGGCGCCAGGTTGACCGAGCTCATGACTGGAGAGGGTCACCTGATCCCGCGGGCAGTAGGGGACGACCTTGAGCCGCTCGTAGAGCAGGCCCTTGTCGTAAATCGTCTTCAGCGCCCACCACACCGACTCGATGTATCCCGGGTCGAGCGTGCGATAGGCGTCGTCCAGGTCGATCCAGAACCCGATTCGCTCGGTCATCCGGTTCCACTGCTCGACGTGGCTAAGCACCTTCTCCCGGCAGCGGGCGTTGAACTCGGCGATCCCGTAACGCTCGATGTCGCCCTTGGACTTGAAGCCGAGCTCGGCCTCGACGGCGAGCTCGACGGGCAGACCGTGGCAGTCCCAGCCGCCCTTGCGCTGCACTTGATGGCCGTTCATCGTCTGGTAGCGCGGGAAGATGTCCTTGAACACCCGGCTCAGGACGTGATGGATCGCCGGATCGCCGTTGGCGGTCGGCGGCCCCTCGTAGAAGCCCCACTCTGGAGCTCCCGCCCGGCGCGCGATCGACTCCGCGAATACGT
>JBAPXO010000462.1:0-12226 GCA_049284255.1 Solirubrobacteraceae bacterium
AGCGGCCGCGCCATCAGCCCGACCGGGCCGGGGTCGACGGCCAGGCTGTAGGTGGCTCGGGTGCGCCCGCCGGCGATCTCCTCGAGCTCCCACGACCCCACCATGACGTCGATGTCCTCTGACTCGAGGCGGATCCAACTCAGCTTGCGCGGCGGGTCGTAGGACATGGCCACCCGGCAGTAGACCTGGGTCACGCGGGCGTCCGAGACGGTGTCACAGACCACAGGACGCCCCTGGGGATCTCGCTCTACCACCTCGAGCGCGAACCCCTGCTGCCACTCCGGAGCGCGGGCTACGTCCTCGACGAGCGCCCACACCTGTTCGATCGCGGCATCGATCTCCGCCGACGAGGAGCCCCTCAGCAGCGTCATCGTACGGCCGCGCTGAGGCTGCTCGTGCCCGCGCCGGCGTAGGTGACGCTGACCCCCAGGCGCGAGCGGCGCGTGCGGCGATGACGCGGATCCTGCAGACCGGGACGCCGCAGGACTACGCGCACGCCGGCTACGGCGCGGCGCAGCTTGATCGTCTCGGCGCCACGTCTGACCGAGGCGGTGAAGCGGACGCGACGGGACTTGCCGGCGGTGGCGGTGATACCGACCCCGCGGTGGGAGGCCAGGCGCAGGCCGTGGGGGACGGTGATGCGAAGCGTCGAAAGGGCCGGCGCTCCCTTTCCGGTCGTCACCGTGAACGCCAGCTTGCCGGCGCTGCGGTTCAGGCTGACGCGTGAGAGTCGCGAGGCCGCTCCGATGACCCAGGTGAAGGCGCCGGTGGCGACGGAGCCCGCCCCGTCCTGGGCGATGAGGCGCACCGTGAAGCTGCCCGTCCGCTGGAGCTTGCCGGTGATCTTGCCCGTGGAGCCGTTGAGCCGGAGGCCGGGGGGCAGGGCAGGCCCGGCGGCGGGTGTGACCGTTTGATAATTGATTTTGGTGGCCGGCGAGTCATGTCCGCGCAGCTGCAGGGAAACCGTCGAGTGCGCGGCCGAGTGCTGGGTACCGACCGCCTGGAGCCGGACGGTGTTGGCGCACAGCGCGGGGGCGAGGGAGGCGGCATTGGGGGTGCCGAGGCCGCTGGCCTCGTCGTAGCCCGGTGTGGCGGCAAAGCGGCCGCCGTTGGTGCCCGTGAAGTCGTTGTTGCCGCTGGTGATGTCGTTGAAGTCGCCGGCGTAGGCCGAGCCCGCGGCTCGGTAGAGCGCCGGGTTGGCGTAGCCGACCGGCAACCCCTGGCACGCCTTGGAGGCGTCGGCGAGGGCAAACAGCGCTCCCCAGACCGGGGTGCCCGCGCTCGTCCCTCCGAAGCCCTGCCAGCCCGACGGTTGTCCGGTTTCGCTTCCGCTGCCGTTCCAGTACACGAGATAGCCGGTGCTCGGGTCGGCATCCGCGGCGACGTCGGGCACGGCTCGGCAGCGCGAGCTGCCACAGCCCGAGCCGCTTCCGGCGCTGCCCACCCCGAGTGCGGGCGCGGCGCCGAGTTGAGCGGCCGGCATCGCCCAGTACTCCGAGCTGCCGCCGCCGCCCGCTCCCGGTGCGGTCAGGCCCGCTGCCAGCGACCCGCCGCTGTTCCAGACGCTCTCGGTCGGACGCGGACCCAGGTTTGCCAACGTGGTGCCCCCGACCCCGGTGACGAATGGCTGGCTCGCGGGATCGTCCACGGCCAGGCTGGTGTCGGGCACGGGGCCGCCGGCATCGCAGTCCTCTGAGCCGCTGTCGCCCGAGGCGGCAACGATCGTCTGGCCCTGCACGGCAGCCTGCTCGAAGAGGTCATTCTCGACGATCGCATTGGTCTGGCCGCCGATGGCGGCCTCGCAATCGCCCCAGGAGACGCTCACCACCTGCGCCCTGTCCTGATCGATGATGTCCCTGAAGGTGTCGAATGGTCCCGAGCCCGGTCCGTTGGCGCTCTGGTTGGGGCCCTGGTAGACGAGCACGTTGACGCTGGGCGCCAGGCCGATCGTGTTCTCGATGTCGATCGCCGCCTCGCCGCTCCCGGCGCCCGAGCCCGCACCCCCGTCCACGCGGATGTAGGAGACGCTGGCGTGCGTCCCGTAACAGGACTGGTAGGCGGCGATGTCGGCGGGGTCGTTGGGCTCGAGCTCATAGACGGCCACGGTCACGCCCGCTCCCTTGTCGCCGGCGCCGTAGAGGCCGGAGAATCCGTACGCGGAGGCAATCTGATCCGTCGTATAGGCGTCCTGGCTCGGGGCGGAGCCCTGGGCGGTCATGCATGGCTGGGGGCCGCCGGTGACGACGTGGGCGCGTGCCAGCGGGGAGCGTGGCCCCGGCGTCAACGGCGAGCTCGCCCCAACGGCCGACGGCCGCGCGAGCAGGGGCCGCGGAACCGGCACACCGTTGAGCCCAACGATCGACTGCACGATCCCGGCCACATCCGCTCCCACCCGCGGTGAGGCGGTCGCGGCGATGGCCTTACGACGCCCGGCGAAGGTGAGCTCGCGCAGCGGGACCGAGAAGCCGTGCTCGAGCGCGGTGGCGGTGGCATGCAGCGGGATCGACAGACCACCCGGACTCACGTTGCCGGGATGCAGGCCCCGGCTTCGCAGGAAATGTTGGACGGAGGCGATCTGGGCCCGCGTGGGCCCGAACCGGCGCGCGAACTGCCCCGGAGTCAGGTAGGCGTGGTAGGCGGCCCTCCCCGGCGTGGAGACCGCTTGGGCGTAGGCGGTGAGCGCCGCGGGATCACGCGGCTTGAGCGCGACGGTCACGTTCAGGCGCCGGGCGGCGGGCACCGGTGAGCTCGCCCTGGCCCTGGACATCACCGCCCGTAGGGCACCGCCAGGCACGGTGGCCGCGCCCGCCCCGGCGGGTGAGACCAGCCAGAGCGTCGCGCTGAGCGCGCACAGAACCCCTGCCGCCCATCGCCAAAGACCGAGCATCGATGCAGCAGCGTACCGGGGTGGGCGGTGACGGCGCGCCGTTCTCCGGCGCCGGCTGACGGCTGCTTGACTTGACCACCATGGCCACCCCGCGACGGCTCGTGTTCGGCGATGTCGCTGAGCTCTATGACCGCAATCGACCCTCTTATCCCCAAGCGCTCGTCGACGACCTGATCGCGCTCGCCGGGCTGGGGGTGGGGCGGCGGGCGCTCGAGGTGGGCGCCGGCACCGGCAAGGCCACGAGATTGCTCGCGGCCCGTGGCGTGTCGGTGGTGGCGATCGAGCCGAGCGCCGAGATGGCGGCGGTGGCCAGGCGCAACCTGGCTGGGTTCCCGAGCGTCGAGATCATCGAGACCGATTTCGAGCGCTGGGACCCCGGGCCGGAGCGGTTCGCCCTGCTGTACAGCGCGCAGGCCTGGCACTGGATCGATCCGGAGGTGCGGTTTGTGCGAGCGCGCGCGGCGCTAAAGACCGGCGGGATCTTCGCCGCCTTCTGGAACCGTCCGGCCTGGGGACCGACGCCGCTGCGCGATGAGCTGGCCGAGGTCTACCGGCGAGTGGCTCCCGATATGCCCACAGATGGCCCCATGCACCCGGCCAATCACGCGTCCTCTGACGACGGCGCTTGGCCCGCGGAGATCGCCGCCGTCGAGGGCTTCGAGAATGCCGGCGTGAGGTCGTATGAATGGCACCACGACTATCCGGCCCAGGAATACGCCGGGCTGCTGGCGACGCTCTCGGAAATCGCGTTGCTCGACGAGACGACGCGCCGCGAGCTGGTGGACGGTGTAGCGGCCGCGATCGAGGCCCACGGCGGCGTGCTTGCGATGCCGATGTTCACGGCCGCCTGCCTGGCGCTCGCCGTCTAGTCCGCCCGGCGGCTAGAGCTCGAGCGCCTGCAGGGCCGAAAGGTAGGCCTCGGAGTAGGAGGGGAACTGGGCGACGGTCTGGAGCAGGGTCTCGATCGGAATCTCGGCCTGGATCGCGAGCACGGCCTGATGGATCCATTCGCTGGCCAGCGGCGCCACCGCCCAAGCTCCGAGCAGGACGCCCTGCGCCCGGTCGGCGATCACGGTGAGCTCGCCGCGCGGGTTCTCCTCGTAGGTGTAGGGCCGCGCGATCGTCTGGGGCAAGGAGACGGTGGCCACGGCCACCTCCTGGCCGATTGTGCGCGCCTGGGCCTCGGTGATGCCCACGGCGGCAACCTCCGGATCGGTGAAGATCACGCGGGGAATCGCGCGGTAATCGGCGATCACCGGGTGGCCCATCATGTCGGCCATCGCCACCCGTGCCTGGTACTTGGCCAGATGGGTGAACAGCATCACCCCGGTGCAGTCGCCCGCCGCCCAGACCCCCGGCGTGACCCGGCAGTGCTCGTCGATCGGGATCCCGCGGCGAGTGCCCTTGACCCCGATCTTCTCCAGGCCGATGTCATTAATTCTCGGGCTGCGCCCGACGGAGACGATCACCTCCTCGCCGCGCACGTCCGAGCCGTCGTCAAGCGTCACCACGCGCTCGTCGCCGTCGCGCGCCACCCGCTCGGCGTGGACCCCGGTACGAACATCGATTCCATCGCCAACCAGCGACTCCTCCAGCAGCTCGGAGACGCGCTCGTCCTCGCGCTCGGCCAGCCGGTCCGCTCCCTGCAAGAGCGCGACCTCGCTACCGAAGCGGCGCAGGAACTGGGCGAGCTCGACGCCCACCGGGCCGCCGCCGACGACCACCACCGAGCGGGGAATCTCGTGCAGCGCCGTGGCTTCGCGGTTGGTCCAGTAGCCGGCCTCCGCCAACCCTTCGATCGGAGGAATGACGGGATCGGACCCGGTGCTGATGAGGATCGAATCGGCCTCGTACTCGTCGTCGCCGACGGTGAGGCGGCCGGCGCCGGCAAGGCGCCCGTCGCCCTTGACGACCGTGACGCCCATCTCCTGGTAGTTCTTGACGCGCGTGGAGTCGTCGCCCGCCGAGGTCATGTAGTCGCGGTAGCGGTCGAGCTCGGGCCAGTCGAGGCTCGCCGTCTGGGTGCCCGCCGCGCGGCTTGATTCGCCGCGGACCTCGCCCGGGCGCAGCAGCGTCTTGGAGGGTATGCAGGCCCAGTTGGTGCACTCGCCGCCGATCAGCTCTCGTTCGATCAGCAGCACCTTGCGTCCGGCGGCGTGCAGCGCGTAGGCGGCGTGCTCGCCCGCCGGGCCGGCACCGAGGATCGCGACATCGAAGTGGTCGGGCATGCGGGAACATCATGCCTGAACGCGGGCTCGCGTTGGCGATCTTTTTCTCCGACGTCAGCGGCCGTTAAGCGGTGCGGGCCAGCCGGGATTGGAGGTGGCGCTTGACCTCGGGCCACTCGTCATCGATCACCGAGTAGTAGGCCGAATCGCGCGCACCACCCTCGCGTACGACCATGTGCTTGCGCAGCACCCCCTCAAAGGCCGCCCCCAGGGCGAGCAGCGCCCCCCGGGAGCGCTCGTTGCGTGCGTCGGTCTTGAACTCCACCCGGCGCAGGCCGACGCGCTCGAAGGCGTTCTCGAGGAGCAGCAGCTTCGTCTCCACGTTGACGCCCGTCGCCCACGCGCTGCGCGTCACCCACGTCCACCCGATCTCGGCGCGCAGATGCTCGAACCGCAGCTCGAGGAAGCGGGTCGAACCCAGCACGGCTCCGGTCCCGGCGTCGAGGATCGCGAACGGGACCTGTTTGCCGTCTTGCGCCTCCTGCAGCGCGGCGGCGAGCCAATCGCGCAGCGCCTCCCGCGAGGAGGCCATATCCACCGGCATCCAGGCGAACATGTCGGGGTCAGAGGCCGCCTCGATCAGTCCGGCCTCGTGCTCGGGGCCCAGCGGCTCGACGGTGACCAGGCGGCCGAAGAACCGGCCGCTGAGAGCCTGCGCAGTCGGAGGTTGCGCCGGAACGGAGTAGGGGCTGGGCATGCGCCGACGATAGTGAACAGCATCGGGACGGCGGCTAGGATGTCGGGTCGTGGGAGTAGCCAATGCCGTCGTCGCCGACCGCTTCGCCACCGAGATGGAGGACCACCGCCGGGAGCTGACCGGTTACTGCTACCGGATGCTCGGCGCGGGCTCGGAGGCCGAGGACGCAGTCCAGGAGACGTTCCTGCGGGCATGGCGCTCGCGAGAGGGTTTCGAGCGTCGCGCCACGCTGCGGGCGTGGCTGTACCGGATCGCCACCAATGTCTGTCTGGACATGCCCCAGCGTCCCCAGCGGCGCGCCCGGCCGATGGACCTCGCGTCGCCATCGACCGTCGAGACCGCGGTGCTCAACGAGCTCCCCGAGTACGCCTGGGTCCAGCCGGTCCCGGATGACTGGGTGATCGGAGCTGGGGCAGACCCCGCCGAGTTGATCGTTCAGCGTGAAACCCTGCGCCTGGCTTTCATCGCCGCGCTGCAGAATCTCCCGCCGCGCCAGCGTGCGGTGCTGATCCTCCGTGAGGCCTTGCACTGGCAGGCCAGCGAGGTGGCCGAGCTGCTGGAGACCAGCACGGCATCGGTCAATAGCGCGCTCCAGCGCGCCCGGGCGACGCTTGAGGAGTTCGAGAACGCGGAGGAGCTCGAGCCACTGGACACCGAGGACGAGGAGCTCGTGGCCCGCTATGTGAGCGCCTTTGAGAACTACGACATCGACTCGCTGGTGACCCTGCTGCGCGACGACGTGCGCTTCTCGATGCCGCCCTTCGAGCTGTGGCTCAACGATCGGGCCGAGGTGGGGCGCTGGATGCTCGGCCCGGGCAAGGAGTGCGAGGGCTCGCGCCTGCTCGCCACCCGCGCCAACGGCCTGCCCGCCTTTGGCAGCTACCGGGTGGACCCCGCCGGGGGCCACGCGCCCTTCTCGCTGCAGGTGCTGGAGCTGGCCGGGGGCCAGATCACAGCCATCTACAACTACCTCGGTGCCGAGCTGTTTGCGGCCTTCGGGCTGCCCGCCCACCTCGACTTCTGAACGATAGGGTGTCCGCCCGCTCGCTCCGGCCACACGATCGGGGAAGCGAATCCAGATGCCAAAGCTCCTGATCATCATCGCCAGCACCCGTCCCGGACGCGTCGGGCTGCCCGTCGCCAACTGGTTCTACGCGAGTGCTCAGGACCACGGCGGGTTCGACGTAGAGCTGGTCGACCTGGCCGAGCTCGACCTGCCGCTGCTCAACGAGCCCAACCATCCCCGGTTGCGCCAGTACACCCAGAAGCACACCCAGGAGTGGAGCGCGATCGTTGACTCCGCCGACGCCGTCGTGATGGTGACCGCCGAGTACAACTACGGCTACCCGGCGGCGCTCAAGAACGCCATCGACTATCTGCACCACGAATGGCGCTACAAGCCGGTGGGGTTCGTCTCCTACGGGGGCGTGGCTGCGGGCACCCGGTCGGTGCAGCAGCTCAAGCAGGTGGTAACCGCCCTGTCGCTGTTTCCCACGGCCGCCTCGGTCAATATCCCGTTCGTCACCCAGTTTCTCGATGACGACCGCGAGATCCAGGCCAACGAGATCATGGTGGCGGCCGCCACGGACATGCTCAACGAGCTTGTCCGGGTCGAGCAGGCGCTTGCGCCCTTGCGCTCCGGTAACTGAGCGAGGGAGATCGGCTCAGGAAGCCGCGCTGGCGATGGCCACGGCCACGGCTGCCCAGAAGACCAGCAGTCCACAGGCTAGGCCGAGCCACACAACCCCTCTTCTCATGGGCCAAATATTAGTGTCTTGATCTGGATTCTGTCTCAAGGATCCGCCTGACGTGGGCCGGCATCGATCGATGTGTACCGGGGGTGTGGTTGGGTTAGGGGCAGTGCAGCCATCTCCCTCGATTTCATGAGTCCGCTCGAGGCGGTCGCCATCTTCGCGGCAGGAATCGTCGCCGGGACCATCAACACCGTCGTGGGCAGCGGGACGCTGTTCACCTTTCCCGTGCTCCTGGCCTTCGGGTACTCACCCGTTGTCGCCAACGTCTCGAACACCGTCGGTCTCGTCCCCGGATCCGCGAGCGGTGCCTGGGGCTACCGGAGCGAGCTCTCCGGCCAGGGGCGACGTGTCCGGTATCTGGCGGCTGCGTCGATCACCGGCGGGATCGTGGGCGCGGTGCTGCTCCTCAGCCTTCCGGCGTCGTCCTTTGAGGCGATCGTGCCGGTGTTCATCGCCGTAGCCCTCGCGCTGATCATCTTCCAGCCCCAGCTGTCGGCACTCCTGGCCAAGCACCGGCCAGACGCGCAGCGGCGAGGGCTGGCGGGGCCGGTGGCCACGGCGGCGGTGTTCGTCGCCGGTATCTACGGCGGCTACTTCGGCGCCGCCCAGGGAATCATGGTGCTGGCCGTGCTCAGCCTTGCCCTTGAGGAGAGCCTGCAGCGCATCAACGCGGCCAAGGTGGTGCTGACCGGCCTCGTCAACCTCGTGTCGGGAATCGTGTTCGTGTTCGCGGCCCATATCGCGTGGGCCCCGGCCGGCCTGATCGCCGCTGGGTCGCTGATCGGCGGCGTGCTCGGAGCCCGCGTCGGCCGACGGCTGCCGCCGGCGGCGCTGCGCGCGGTAATCGTGGTTGTGGGAATCGCGGCGATCGTGCATCTGTTGGCGTGACTACGGACGGCGGCTGGCGCCTGAGGCGCAACTGACACCTACGCCGCGCCCGTCTCCGGGCCCGCGGCGTGGGCGCTCAGCCCGACGTCAGTGGGAGAAGGTTCCGACGAGCCTGGCCTGCTCGATGACGTGGTCTTCGATCTGGTCGAGAAGCGAGCGGCGGTCGAGGCCGGGCTCGAGGTCGAGATCGTCATCGAGCGCGTAGATCCAGAAGTAGTAATGGTGGTTGCCGTGGTTGGGCGGGGGAGCGGGGCCGTTGTAGCCGGCGTTGCCCATCGAGTTGGTCCCGTTGACGGCGTCCCCGCCGCCCTCGGGCAGACCGGTGGCGTCGCCCGGAATCCCGTAGGCGACCCAGTGGGTGAAGCCGTCGACGAGCGGCGCGTCAGGATCGTGAACGACGACTGCGAACGCCTTCGTGCCCTCGGGCACACCTGACCATTCGAGGGCCGGCGCGGTGTCCTCGCCGTCCCCGCTGTGGTCATCGGGGATGCGCTCGTGGTGCTTGAACGCGGAGCTGGTGAGCTTCAGGTCTTGGACATTGAGTTCTTGAGGCATGGCCCACGCTTACCCAGCCAGGGCGGCGGCAAATCGAAGCCTGCGATCGGCGGCGGCAGCGGCCGTCAAACAACGCGTCGCGGTGACGCCGGAGTGCGACTACTGGAGCTGGAGTAGACCACGTCAGCGTGGCGGCCGGCGCTTGGTCGGAACCCGGCCCGGAGGCTGGGTGGGAGGGGTGCGCCCGCCCATGTCCAGGCGCGGGATGGACAGTTCGACGGGTTTGTCGCCGTTGACGGTGACCGGGTCGCCGTGGTGGATGATCTCCATGGGATCGCCGGCAAGCAGCGAGTAGCGGGTGTGCTCATGGTTCACGTCGACGAGCAGGCTGCGCCCGCAGAACATGACCCGGAAACGCAGCCGGGTCAGTGCCGACGGCAGCCGGGGCTTGAAGTGGAGCTTCCCCCGGTAGTCGCGCATCCCGCCGAAGCCCGCCACGGCAGCGATCCAGGTGCCGGCGACCGACGCGATGTGGATCCCGTCGCGGGTGTTGTGCTCGAGGTCGTCGAGGTCCATCAACGCCGCCTCCGCGAAATAGTCGTAGGCCAGGTCCATGTAGCCGACCTCGGCCGCGATCACCGCCTGGGTGCACGCCGACAGCGAGGAATCGCGCACCGTCAGCGGCTCGTAGTAGTCGAAGTTGCGGATCTTCTCCTCATCGGTGAAGTGGTCGCCGCAGACGAACATCGCGAGCACGAGATCGGCCTGCTTGACGACCTGCTTGCGGTACAGGTCGAAGTAGGGGAAGTTCAGCAGCAGCGGATACTCATCGGGACGGCAGGCCTCGAACTGCCACACCTTGTGCCGAGTGAAGCCCTCGGCCTGCGAATGGACCCCGAGCGCGTCGTCGTAGGGGATCACCATCTTCTCGGCAGCGTCGCGCCAGCTCGCCGCCTCCTCATCGTCGACTCCCAGGTCAGACGCTCGCTGGGGATGGCGCTCGATGCAGTCCGCAGCGACGCGGAGGTTGCGCTGGGCCAGCAGGTTGGTGTAGACGTTGTTGTCGGCCACCGCGCTGTACTCGTCCGGTCCGGTGACGCCGTCGATGCGGAACTTGCCGGTGCCGTCATGGTGGCCGAGTGAACGCCACAGGCGGGCGGTCTCGACCAGCAGCTCGGTACCCACCTCGTGCTCGAACTCGTGGTCCTCGGTGGCCGCCAGGTAGCGGATCACCGCGTCGGCGATGTCGGCGTTGATGTGGAAGGCCGCCGTCCCCGCGGGCCAGTAGCTCGAGCACTCCTGGCCGCGGATCGTCCGCCACGGAAACGCCGCTCCCCGCAGACCCAGGGTGCGCGCTCGCTCGCGCGCGAGATCGAGGGTGCTGTGGCGCCACCGCAGGGCGTCCGCGCAGGCATGGGGGGCGGTGTAGGTGAGCACGGGCAGGACGAAGCTCTCGGTGTCCCAGAAGGTGTGCCCGTCATAGCCGGGGCCGGTCAGGCCCTTGGCGGCGATCGCCCGCTGCTCGCCCCGGGCTCCTGCCTGGAGGGTGTGAAAGAGGCCGAAGCGAATCGCCTGCTGGAGCTCGGCATCGCCCTCGATTTCGACGTCCGAGCGCTCCCAGAAGTTGTCCAGATACTCGCGCTGTTGAGCAAGCAGGCCCTCCCAGCCGGTGTGGATGGCCCCGGCCCCGCCCGCGCCGACCTGGTCACGCAGCGCGGGCGCCGACCGCTGAGCCGACCAGCCGTAGGCAATCAATTTGATGATTCTCAGCGGCTTACCCGGCTCGAGATCGCAGGTCACGCTGAAGCGCGCGTGGTCGGGGAAGGCCTCCGAGTCAGTGCTCGTCCCGTCGGGTCCGTCGACGAGGTGGTCCATCGCGGCGGCCATCGTCAGCCCGCTGGAGTGAGTACGGCTGACGAGTATCGAGCGCGCCCCGACTGCGTCGTAGATCTCGGTCTCAAGCGGAGCCGAAAGCGCAGCGGCGGCCCGGGGATCGTTGCTCACCGTCGGCCCGGGCTCGTTGGTCATGAGCTGGGACTGGACGACGATCGGGAACTTCTCGTGCACCGCCTCGACGATGTACTCGATCGCGACCACCGCGCGCTGGGTAAAGGAGACCAGACGTGTGGAGGAGACCTTGACCGCGCGTCCCGTGGGCGATGTCCACTCGACGTCGCGGCGAAGCACCCCGTCGCGGAAGTCGAGCACCCGCTCATGCTTGCGCAGCGTCCCGTAGCGGACGTCGAAGGGCTCGTCCTCGACGAGCAGCCTGATGATCTTTGCGTTGGTGACGTTGACGACCGTCTGACCGTCCTCGGGATAGCCGAAGCCGGCCTCGGCGTACGGGAGGGGACGGACTTCGTAGAACCCGCCCAAATACGTGCCGGGGATCCCGTAGGGCTCGCCCTCGTCGAGATTGCCGCGCAACCCGACGTGCCCATTGGAGAGCGCGAACACCGACTCAGACTGAGCCAGGTTGTCCAGGTGCAGCTCGCTCTCGCGAACCGACCACGGCTCGACCGGGTAGGCGGGGTGCTCGATCACGAGTTATCGAGAAGTTCGGCGAGGTCCTGCACGACAACGCTCGCGCCGTGGGCGCGCAGGGCGTCGGCCTGGCCGACCCGGTCGACGCCGACCACGAATCCGAAGTGCCCGTCGCGCCCGGCCTGAACCCCGGCCAGCGCGTCCTCGAAGACCACCGACTCGGAGGCCTTGACACCCAGCGCCTTGGCTCCGGCCAGGAAGGTGTCAGGAGCCGGCTTGCCCTTCAGATGCTGCTCCTCGGCGATCTGACCATCGATCCGCGCCTCGAACAGATCCTCGATCCCGGCGGCGATCAGCACGTCCTTGCAGTTGGCGCTCGAGGAGACCACGGCGCGGTGCAGCCCGGCGTCGCGCGCCGCCTTGACGTAGCGCACGGACCCGTCGTAGGCCTCGACGCCCTGCTCCTTAATGAGCTTGAGCACGAGGTCGTTCTTGCGGGTGCCGATGCCGTTGACCGTCTCGGCGGTCGGCGGATCGTCGGGGCTGCCCTCGGGAAGCTCGATGCCGCGGGACTTCAAGAAGTTGCGAACGCCGTCGGCGCGCGGCAGCCCGTCGACGTACTCGTCGTAGTCGTCATGCAGGTCGAACTCCTTGAACGGCTCGCCGGTCTTCTCCGAGCGCTGGCGCAGGTACTCGTCGAAGGTCTGCTTCCAGGCGGCGGCATGGACCTTGGCGGTCTGGGTGAGCACGCCGTCCAGGTCGAACAGGCAGGCCTTGATCTCGTCGGGCAGGC
>JBAPXO010000463.1:0-1922 GCA_049284255.1 Solirubrobacteraceae bacterium
GCCAGGTAGACGAGGGCGGCGGTGAGGATCACGGCCACGTAGAACCCGAAGCCGAAGTCGCTGAAATGGATGTGGAATAGGAACTTCAGCGCCACGAACAGCGCCGTCACACAGGCCAGGACGAACCGCGTGTGGGTGCGGCTGTTGTTGATCGCGGGCACGCTCGTCTGCGGCGATACGCGCTCGATCGCGAGGTCGACGATCAGCGCCAGCGCAACGAGCACCGCCAGGATCCCCAGCCATCCGCTCGGGTCATCGGTCGCGGTCAGCGTCGCCGAGAATGGCCCGAAGGTGATGCTGAACCAAGGCAGGAACAGCAGGTCGATCACCAGCAGTAGCGCAATGCCGCCCAGAATCCAGTCGTCGCGTTTGACGTTATTCAAGTTCACGTAGCCCTCCGTCGGTCGGTCACCGTTGCGTGCAATCGGTTAAGTTCGCGAAAGCCCGCTGCCCTCCTGCGCTGCCCGCATCCGGGCGTGTGCGAAGCCTACCGCTGCTGACGATCGGCGGCCAGCGGGCCGCGCCGGGGACGGGACGGCGTTCCCCCCCGCGCCCGCTGCTCGCGGATCGACTCAAAGCCGCCCCATGCGATCGCCAGGGCCAGGAGCACGCCGACGACGGCGCCGAGTTTCTGGTCGATGACCATCGTCGGCCCGGGCAGGTTGATCAGCACCCGGTAGACGAGCAGCGCCGAAGTCACGCACCCGAGCGCGCATACCAGGCGGCTGGTGTCGGTCTTGGTGCCGTGCCCGCGCTGCGAGGCGTGCAGGAGCACCGATCCCAGCGCCGCGACGATCGCCGCGATCACGACCCAGCGCACGATGGTCAGCGCGTCCCAGCCATTCTCGGCCGTGGAAACCGCCGGGCGGGCCGCCGAGGGGTCGGGGACGCCGGCGACTCCGTACCACTTGGCTGCGAAGAGGTCGGCGGCGAGCACCACGGCGGCGCCGGCGCTGATCAGCTCGCCGACGTGCACTCGGGTGCTTCCGCCCTCCGAGAGCGAAGGCGCGGGGTCGGGAGGCGCTTGCGTGGTGCGCTCGGCGGTCGTCGTCGCCATCACGGTCTGGACGGTAGAGGATCTCGGCGCCGCGTCGTCACGCCTGTCAGCGTTTGGAGATGGGCGCGAGGTCGGCCACGAGCTTTCGCTCCGAGCGGTCGCTGCTGAAGCGGATCACGACGATCCCGCCCGGTTCCAGGCCCGTCACCACACCGTCTCCGAACGCGGCGTGGACGACATCGTCTCCCATCCGGAAGTTCGTCGGCGGAGCCTGATCGGCGGCCGGAAGATCGGGAGCCCCCGATCCCCACGACGTCGCCCGCGCCCGGAAAGAGCCGAATGCGCGCGGGGCCTGGCTCTCACGGTCGGTGAGCTCGGCCGGTATTTCTGAGATGAATCGGCTCGGCGCGCCGAAGCTGCGCGCCCCGAACACCGTGCGAGTCCGCGCCGAGGTCAGGTAGAGGTCGCGTTCGGCCCGGGTGATCCCGACGTAGCACAGGCGTCGTTCCTCCTCGAGCCCGCCCTCGTCGAGCGCGCGGGAATGAGGAAACACCCCCTCCTCGCAGCCGATGATGAACACGATCGGGTATTCCAGTCCCTTGGCGTTGTGAAGGGTCATCAGGGTCACGAGGCCCTCGTCGTCCTCGCGCGTGTCGGCGTCGGCGACGAGCGCTACCTGTTGTAGGAAGTCAGCCAGGCTCGGCTCCTCGTTGCCCGCGTCGTACTCGGCGGCGACGTTGACGAGCTCCTCGAGGTTCTCGATCCGGCCCTGGGCCTCGATCGTGCGCTCGTTCTGAAGCGCCTCCAGATATCCGGTCTCGCGCAGGAGCTCGTTGAGCAGCACCGAGATCCCCGTGCCCGACGTGGCCCGCTCCTCAAGCACCTCCATAGTTCCCATGAAGCGCCGCAGCGACTTGATCGCGGC
>JBAPXO010000464.1:0-5318 GCA_049284255.1 Solirubrobacteraceae bacterium
CTCAAGGAGAAGGCCGAGGTCATCGAGCATGGGGAGCTGAGGCTGCACTCCGCCACCTCGACGATCGCTCGCCCGGTCGTCATCCGCCTGGTCAGCTACGTCCGCATCCCGCGCGACACCCACCGCCGCAAGATCACCCGTCGAGCGGTGTTCGCGCGTGATGACTGGACCTGCCAGTACTGCGGCTCACGCTCGAACTTGACCGTGGACCACGTCGTGCCCCGCTCCAAGGGTGGCCCCTCGAGCTGGGACAACATCGTCGCCTCGTGCGCGCCCTGCAACCGCCGCAAGGGCAACGCCCTGCCGCGACAGGCCGGCATGCGTCTGAACCGCGAGCCTCGGACCCCGAGCCCGCACGTCTTCATCCAGGTCGCCAGTCCGACGATCCCCGCGGCCTGGCGCGCCTACCTGGCCGCCTAGGCGCGGAACGGTGCGCCGAGTCGCCGCGGCTAGGCCGCGTAGCGCTGCGCCGAGCGGGCCCGCGCCTTCGCCGCCTCAACCTCACGGTTCTTGGGCGGCGCGACGGTGGTGAGCTCTGACAGCAGCTGGCGCGAAGCCGCCGCAACGGCCTCGATCGCGGCGTTGAACGCCGCCTCGTTGGCCTGCGAGGGCTTGGTGTAGCCGCTGATCTTGCGTACGTATTGGAGCGCCGCGGCGTCGACCTCAGCCTCGCTGGCGGGGGGCTCGAAATTGTGGAGGGTGCGTATGTTCCGACACATACGGGGGAGGGTAACGCAGGCGCTCCGGACCCGAAGGCGGATGGTTAAAGCACGAAGGGCGCCGCTCGACAACGGCGCCCTTCGCAAATGGCTGCTTTGCCGCGATTGGGCTACTTCACTGCCGGAGGGACAAATCCCGGCGCCCAGTAAACGGCGGTGTCTCGGTGGGGACTCCGCTAAGCGGGGTCAGCCTCCGACCTAGCGGCCGGACACCTCCAGGGTCCCGCGAAAACTGTCAGACAAGTTCGGACCACCTCCTTTCTCTGGTACGCGTGAGATTAGCGAATCGCTCACACGGAATCGACCGTGAGGTGGTCGGTCTGCGGCCCGCGCGGCCGCGGCGGCGCTTACTCCGCGTCGTCGTCGGCCGGCGCGTCCTCGGGGTCGTCCTCGGACGGGTCGCCATCCACGGCCACAGAGTCGTCGACGAGCGAGGTGTCGTCCACCAAGCCGTCGCCATCCACGAGGGCGCCATCGCCCCCAGCCGTCTCGTCATCGACCACCGGAGCGGCCGTGGCCGCCTCGGACTCGACCACGAGCGCGACCGCGCTGACCTGATCGTCGGCGCGCAGGTTCATGACCCGCACACCCTGGGAGGCTCGTCCGTAGCGGCTGATCCCGCGCACCGATGTGCGCTGCACCATGCCGTTCTGGGAGATGAAGACCAGCTCCTGGTGCTCGCGGACCACGAGCGCGCCGGCCAGCGCACCCTTGTTCTCGGTCAACTGGATCGTCTTGACGCCCATCGTCCCGCGGCCCTTGACCGGGTAATCGGGGATCGGAGTGCGCTTGCCGTAGCCGTTGAGCGTGACCACGAGCAGCTCCTGGTCATCGCGGGCCACGTCCATCGAGAGCACCGAGTTGTCCTTCTGGGAGACGTTCATGCCTCGGACACCGCTGGTGTCGCGGCCCATCGAGCGGACGGCGGCCTCCGAGAAGCGCGCGGCTTGGCCAGAGCGCGAAACCATGATGATGTCGTCGTGGCCGCTGGTCCGGCGTACCGCGATCAGCTCGTCGTCGTCACGGATGTTGATGGCGATGATCCCGTCGGCCTTGATCGGCGTGTTGTAGGCCAGGAACTCGGTCTTCTTGACGATCCCGTTGCGGGTGGCGAAGACGAGGAACTTGCCCTCGGTGAAGTCACGGGTCGACAGCACCGACTGCACGCGCTCGCCCTCGCGCAGCGGCAGGAGGTTGACCAGCGCCCGCCCCTTGGCGGTCCGCGAAGCCTCCGGCAGCTCGTAGACCTTGAGGCGGTACACCTTGCCGCGGTTGGTGAAGAACAGCAGGTAGTCGTGCGTCGAGGTGACGAACAGGTGCTCGATGTAGTCCTCGTCCTTCATGTCCATGCCGGTGACCCCGATCCCGCCGCGGCGCTGCTGGCGGTAGGTCGACAGGGGCAGGGACTTGATGTAGCCCGAGTGCGTGATCGAGATGACCATCTGCTGATCGGCGATCAGGTCCTCGATGTCGATCTCCCCTTCGGCGTGGGTGATCTCGGTTCGCCGCTCGTCGCCGTAGCTGTCGGCGATCTCCTGCAGCTCCTCCTTGATGATGGAGTTGACCCGCTCCTCGTCACCGAGGATCTCGCGCAGCTCCTTGATGCGCTCGACGAGGTCGGCGTGCTCGGACTTGATCTTGTCGGCCTCGAGCGCGGTCAGCCGGCTGAGGGTCAGCTGGAGGATCGCCTGGGCCTGGACGAGCGTGAGCTCGTAGTTCTCGATCAGCCCGGTGCGTGCGGCCTCGGGATCACGCGAACCCCGGATCAAGGCGATGACCTCGTCGAGGTTGGCGAGCGCGATCAGGAGCCCCTCGAGCACGTGAGCGCGCTCCTCGGCGCGCCGGAGCTCGTACTTGGTGCGGCGCACGATGACGTTGCGCTGGTGATCGACGTAGTGGCCGATGACCTCGCGCAGCGACAGCGTGCGCGGGACGTTGTCGACGAGCGCCACCATGTTGACCCCGAACGTCGTCTGCATCGGGGTGTGCTTGTGAAGCTTGTTGAGCACCACCTTGGGGATGGCGTCGCGCTTGAGCTCGATGACGATCCGGATGCCGTGGCGGTCTGACTCGTCGCGGAGGTCGGTGATCTCGGGGATCTTCTTGTCGAGCACGAGGTCGCGGATCTTGAGGATCAGGCCGCCGTCGCCGCCCTTGCGGACCTGGTAGGGCAGCTCGGTGACGATGATCGCCTCCTTGCCCTGGCCGATCGGCTCGATGTGAGCCTTGGCCTGAACGCGGATCCGGCCCCGGCCGGTGGCGTAGGCGTCGCGGATCCCGTCGCGCCCGAGGATCGTGCCCGCGGTCGGGAAGTCGGGGCCCTTGATGTGCTTCATCAGGCCCTCGACGTCGATCGCCGGATCGTCGATGTAGGCGATGGTCGCGCCGATGACTTCGCGGAGGTTGTGGGGTGGGATGTTGGTCGCCATCCCGACGGCGATCCCCGATGCCCCGTTGACCAGGAGGTTGGGGAACCTCGCCGGGAGCAGCAGCGGCTCCTGACGCGTGCCGTCGTAGGTGGGGCCGAAGTCGACGGTCTCGGCGTCGATATCGCGGAGCATCTCGGTCGCCAGCCGGGCCAACCGCGCCTCGGTGTAGCGCATGGCCGCGGCCGAGTAGCCGTCGATGTTTCCGAAGTTGCCATGCCCGTCGACGAGCGGGTAGCGCATCGAGAAGTCCTGCGCCAGACGGACCAGCGTGTCGTAGATCGGGCTATCGCCGTGGGGATGGAACTTGCCCATCACCTCGCCGACGATCTGGGCGCACTTGACGTGCTTGCGGTTGGGCTGCAGACCCAGCTCGTTCATCACGTGGAGCACGCGGCGGTGGACGGGCTTGAGACCGTCCTCGACGCTGGGCAGCGCCCGGCCGACGATGACCGACATGGCGTAGTCGAGATACGCCGAGCGCATCTCCTCCTCGAGCCCGCGGGGCTCGATGTTGCCGCCGCCGATGGTGTCGATAGCTGACATAGCGCGCCTCCCTTAGACGTCGAGATTGGCGGCCAGGGCGTTGTCCTCGATGAACGCGCGCCGCGGCTCGACCTGATCGCCCATCAGCATCGAGAACACGAGATCCGCCGAGGCCGCGTCTTCCATCGTCACCTGGACGAGGGTCCGGGTCTCGGGATCCATCGTGGTCTCGCGCAGCTCCTCGGCATCCATCTCGCCCAGGCCCTTGAAGCGGTAGTAGTCGATCCCGCGCTGGGCGATCGCGAGCACCTGGTCGTGGAGCTCTTCAAAGGTGTTGGCGTCGGTCGAGCTCTCGCCCAACCTGACCGTGAACGGAGGCTCGCCGGTGAGCGCCGCGAGCTCGCGATGGACATCGGCCAGCCGGTGGTACTCGTTGGCCTCCAGCGCCGCCCGGCGTAGGTGGTGGGTAGTGGCCAGCCCGGTCTTGTCCTCGATCGTCTGCACGATGATCTCGTCGGGCTTCTCCTCGACCAGCCTGAGCTTGTAGGCGTCCCCGTCACCGTCTGACTCGTGCTCGGATACGTAGCGCACGAGCTGCGCGGCGTCGATCACCTGCTCCTCGAGCAGGCGGGCCTGCTGCATGAAGCTGACGACCCCGTGGCCGTGGGCGGCGCGCAGCGCCGACGCCCAGCCCTCGTACTGCTTGAGCAGCCGGCTGAAGCGCTTCCACCGCGCCTCGGTGAGCTTGAAGCTGCGCCCGTTGCGATCGGTGATCGAGAGCTTCTCGAACTTGTCGCCGAGCAGGATGTCCTCGAGCTCTGACTCGCGTTCGATGTAGCGGTGCTTCTGGCCACGGGTGAGGCGGTACAGCGGCGGCTTGGCGATGTAGACGTAGCCGGCCTCGATCAAAGGCTGCATCTCTCGGAACAGAAGCGTGAGCGCGAGCGTGCGAATGTGCGCGCCGTCGACATCGGCGTCGGTCAGCAGCACGACCTTGTGGTAGCGCGCCCGGGCGATGTCGAACTCGTCGCGAACGCCTGTGCCGATCGCCGTGATCAGCGCCTGGATCTCGGTATTGCCGAGCACCTTGTCGATCCGGCTCTTCTCGACGTTGAGGATCTTGCCGCGCAGCGGGAGGATGGCCTGGGTGTTGCGGTCGCGCGCGCTCACGGCTGAACCGCCGGCCGAGTCGCCCTCGACCACGAACAGCTCCGCCAGCGCCGGATCCTTGACCGAACAGTCGGCGAGCTTGCCCGGGAGGGTCGAGTTCTCAAGCGCCGACTTGCGGCGGGTGAGATCGCGCGCCTTACGGGCGGCCGAGCGCGCCTGGGCCGCGGAGACCGCCTTGCGGATCACCGAGCGGGCGTCGGCGGGGTTCTCCTCCAGGAACTCCGAGAGCTGGGAGTAGACGACCGACTGGACGAAGCTCTGCATCCCTGGGTTGCCGAGCTTGGTCTTGGTCTGGCCCTCGAACTGGGGATCGGTGAGCTTGGCCGAGATGACGGCGGTCAGGCCCTCGCGCACATCCTCGCCGGTCAGGTTGTCGTCCTTCTCGCGCAGCTCGCCCTTCTCGCGCGCGTACCGGTTGAGCGCGCTCGTGAGCGCCGAGCGGAACCCGCTCAGGTGCGAGCCGCCCTCGATCGTGTTGATGTTGTTGGCGAACGAGAACACCGACTCTTGGTAGGAG
>JBAPXO010000465.1:0-4596 GCA_049284255.1 Solirubrobacteraceae bacterium
TGACCCCCGACGCGGCCCTCGACGCCGCTCGCGCGCAGCAGATCCTGCTCGTCTTTCCGACGATCAAGCACCTCGAGCAGCTCTCGGCGTTCGGCTCGGCCGAGCAGGTCATCGCCTACGCCAGGACCAGGACCGTCGAGCCGGTGCAGCCCCGGGTCCTGGGCGGCGGCGAGACCGCACGGATCGTGCTCCCGGGCGAGCCCGGCTACGACGACTGACCAAGGGTTTGCACGCTGGTGCCACGGATACATAGACTCGCGTCGTGACGGCCACCGCCCCGAGTTCACGTCCGCCGCGCCGCCGATCACGCGGCTTGACCGTCGCGGTCACCGGACCGACCGGCGACATCGGCCGCTCGTTGCTTCGTGCGCTCGAGCGCAGCCGGGAGGTCGGATCGGTGCGCGGCATGGCCCGTAGCCCATTCGACCCCGCGGCCGAGGGGCTCAACAAGACCGAGTACCGACAGGCCGACGTCCTGGATCGCGATGCCGTCCGTGAGGTCCTCCAGGGGGCTGACGTGGTTGTTCATCTCGCCTTCGTGATCATGGGCGACCTCGAGGAGACGACCGCCGTCAACCTCCAGGGATCGCGCAACGTGTTCGAGGCGGCGATCGAGGGGGGCGCTCAGCGCCTGGTCTACGCCTCTTCGGTCGCCGCGTACGGGTTTCATGCCGACAACCCGATTCCGCTGACCGAGGATCTCGAGCCACGCGGGACCGAGCGCCACTACTACTCGGCCCAGAAGGCCGAGCTCGAGCGGACCCTGGCGGAGCTGCTGGACGGAAGCTCGACTCAGGCATACGTGTTCAGGCCCTCGATCGTCGCCGGACCCGACGCGCCCGCCCTGCTGGAGAACATCCCCTACATCCAGCTCTCCGACAGGCTACCGGCGGCCGTCATGCGCGCGCTGGACTTCGTACCGGTGCTCAAACCGGTGATCCCCGATTCCGGCGTGCCTTTCCAGCTTGTCCACCACGACGACGTCGCCACAGCGATGCGATCGGCAGTCCTCGGCCGGGGCGAGCCGGGGATCTACAACCTGGCCGGCGCCGGCAACATGACGATGTCTGACCTGGCCGCCGCGTTGGGCTGGTACAGCGTCCCGGTGCCCGACCTGGCACTCAGCGCCACCGCCGAGTTCGTGGCTCGGGTTCCGTTCGTGCCCGCCACCGCGCAATGGATCGAGAGCCTGCGCCGACCGGTGCTAATGGACACCACCAAGGCTCGCAAGCTGCTGCGCTGGCGCCCCCGCCACGAAGCCCACGAGACGCTGACCGAGATGGTGCAGGCCGCCCGCTCGGCGAACCTCATCCGCTGATTTTCTTCCTGAACGCCGGCTACTGGCGACCGGTAGTGCCGGCAACGACCGGATGCACGGTCGCCAGGCACACCGAGACGGCCCGGGCCAAGCGTGTGGTCAGCGTGAAGTTCGGAGGCGTGACCAGCACGGTGTGGTAGCTCGGGCAGGGGCCACCGCCGGGCTGGCGGCTGTCGAGTCCCTCGAGCAGCGCCGACACCGTCTGCCCTGATCCGACGCGAAGCACCGGCGCCTTCTTGGAGCCGGGCTTCAGCCCGCCGAGGTAGCCGCTGGGCGATCGCGGCACCTGCAGGCTGCCGCCGCCCGACCGGACGAGTGTGACCCCGGGGTATCCGGTGAGCACGCAGGTCCCTGACCCCGCGTTGTGAAACAGCAGCGACTCGCCGACGTGCCCGAGTCCAGCCGTGCTCGGTCCGACCGAAACCTCCACCTTGGCCGGATGGCAGCTCGGGCCCACGTTTGCGTTGGCCGCATGTGCGCGAACCGTAACCGTGTTCTGCCCCGACGACGTGGCCGAGGTCGAACTGCTCGTGGCCGTCGCGGTGTGCGTGATCGTCTTCGTGGTCGCGGTCGAGGACGTCGAGCTCGAGCCGCCGCACGCCGCCAGAGCGAGCGCGGCGGCGACGGCGACCAGCGCCGGACGAGTGAGACTGAGCATGGGTTAGGTGTCGCCGTTGAAGTTGGGTAGCCCGGCGCTCTGGAGCCAATGGCTGACGGTGATGTTGAGCTGGGTGAACTCGCCCGTCCAGATCAGCACCCCCATCGCCACGAGCACCGCACCGCCGGTCCCGATGACCACCGGATAATGGCGCTTGACGACCGCGAAGGCCGAGGTGGCGCCCCCGAAGGCCAGCCCCGTGATCAGGAACGGCACCGCCAGGCCGGCGCAGTAGACGGCGAGCAGCACTGCTCCACGCGACGCTGAGCTCGAGGTCCCAGCGGCAGTCACGATCGCCCCCAGGGTCGGCCCCGTGCACGGGGTCCAGGCCAGGGCAAACGCGGCCCCGGCGAGCACCGGCCCGCCTCGGCCCGCGCGCGCCATCAGGCGATCGACGTGCCACTCGCGGCTAAGCGCCGGGACGAAGGGCGCAGCCATGAACAGCAGGCCCATGGCGATGATCACGGCGCCGGAGATCTTGAGCGCCGCCGGGCCGGTCAGCGCCGTTCGCAGCGCTCGCTGCCCGAGCAGCCCGAGCACGATGAAGATGAAGGAGAAGCTGCCAACGAACAGCAGGCTGGGTCCGATCACGCGCACCCGGCTGATGTCCTCAGGCTGGCCGCCGGCCACAGCCGAGATGTAGCCCGGGACCAGCGGCAGCACGCACGGGGACAAGAAGGAGATCAGTCCGGCGCCGAACGCCACCGGAATCCCGATTCCTGATGCTGCGTCCATCTTCGGAGAAAGGCTACTCGCGCCCGAGCAGCATGGCGATTCCCTGGCCGCCGCCGATGCACAGCGTCACCAGGCCGAGCTCGGCGTCACGGCGTTCCATCTCGTCGAGGATCTTGGCGGTGATGGCGGCTCCCGTCGCGGCGATCGGGTGCCCGAGGGCGATCGCGCCGCCGTTGGGATTCACCTTCTCCTCGTCGAGACCGAGGTCGTCGATGACCGCCAGGGCCTGGGCCGCGAACGCCTCGTTGAGCTCGATGACCTCGATGTCCTCCAGCTTGCGGCCCGTGCGCTCGAGCACTCGGCGGACGGCCGGCACCGGACCGATGCCCATGATCGAGGGCTCAACGCCGCAGCTGGCGTAACCGAGCACCCGGGCCCGCACCGGCGCCCCAAGCGCCGCCGCTCGCTCCGCCGTCATCAGGACGACCGCGGCCGCCGCGTCGTTCATCCCGGAGGCGTTGCCCGCGGTCACGGTGCCGTCGGGCTTGAACACGGGCTTGAGATTGGCCATGCCCTCGGCCGAGGCGTCCTCACGGATGTGCTCGTCGCGCTCGAACGAGACCGTCTCACGCCTGCTCTTGACCGGCACGCCAACGATCTGGCCGTCGAAGCGGCCCTCGGCCCGGGCGGCCGCCGCCCGGCGATGAGAGCGGACCGCGAACTCGTCCTGGCGTTCCCGGGAGATCGATCCCCGCTCGGCGAGGTTCTCGGCGGTCACGCCCATGAGGATCGACTCGAAGGGGTCGGTGAGCGCACCCATGACCGGGTCGATCAGCTTGGCCTCCCCCATCCGCGCTCCCCACCGCGCCCCGGGCATCCAATAGGGACCGCGGCTCATCGACTCTGCGCCTCCGGCGAGTGCGACCTCGGCTTCGCCTGTCTGGATCGCCTGGGCGGCCGAGACGATGGCTTGGACTCCGGTGCCGCACAACCGGTTGACGGTGTAGGCCGGCACCTCCTTGGGCACGCCGGCCTTTATTCCCACCACGCGCGCCATGTAGGCGTCGCCCGGCTCGGTGTGGATCACGTTGCCGAACACGACGTGCTCGACCTGCGCTGGCTCGATCGCCGCCCGGTCGATCGCCGCCTCAGCGGCGATGGCGCCCAGGTCTGAGGGCGGCACTCCGGCCAGCCCCTTTCCGTAGGAGCCGATGGCGGTGCGTGCCGCCGAGGCAATGACGACGTCGATCATGTCTTCCTTTCTGCTGATGGGAGGCGCCGAAGCGTAGAAGGAAGGCCTGCCGATTGCGCCCCGTCGTCCCTTCCGACGAGTGGTAGCGTGCCTCGAGATGACAGCCACCGCCACCACACTCCAGAACTTCATCGACGGCAAATTCGTCGATCCCGCCGAGGGCCAGACCGAGCCGATCCTGAACCCCGCCAACGCCCAGGTCATCGCCCAGGCGCCGCTGTCGAGCGCCGAGGACGTCGACCGCGCCGTGCGCGCCGCGCGGGGCGCTTTCGAGGGCTGGTCCACGACCACCCCGGGAGAGCGCGCGCTGGCGATGCTCAAGCTCGCCGACGCCATCGAGGAGCACGCCGACGAGATCTCAGAGCTCGAGTCCGACAACGCGGGCAAGCCCATCAACGCCTTCCGCGATGACGAGATCCCGTTCATGGTCGACAACCTCCGCTTCTTCGCCGGCGCCGCCCGCTGCCTGGAAGGGCGCGCCGCCGGGGAGTACACCAGCGGCTACACCTCGGTAATCCGCCGGGAGCCCATCGGCGTGATCGGGCAGATCGCCCCCTGGAACTACCCGCTGATGATGGCGGTGTGGAAGATCGGCCCGGCGCTGGCCGCCGGCAACACCGTCGTCCTCAAGCCCGCCGAGACGACGCCGTTGTCGATCCTCAAAGTCGCCGAGTACGCCGCAGACATCTTCCC
>JBAPXO010000466.1:0-5106 GCA_049284255.1 Solirubrobacteraceae bacterium
CGCCGACGGAAAGCTGCGCAAGCTCACCAACGATCCCCGGGTCACGAGGGTCGGAGCATTCATCCGTGAGAAGAGCATCGACGAGCTGCCCCAGCTCCTCAACGTGCTCACGGGGGACATGTCGCTCGTCGGCCCCCGGCCGGCTCTCGACTACGAGCTCGAGCACTACCAGCCAGAGCACTTCGAGCGGTTCAACGTCCGGCCCGGCATGACCGGTCTGTGGCAGGTGAGCGGTCGTAGCCGGGTCGGGCTGATGGGGATGCTCGATCTCGACGTCCAGTACGCGCGGCACCACGGCGTCGTGCGTGATCTCTCGATCCTTCTGCGGACCCCCGCGGCACTCGCGGGACGCAGCGCCGCCTGAGAACCGCCGCCCGGCGGCTCGGCGACTCGGTCAACCGCCGCCCGACGGCTGGGCGACTCGGCGGCTCGGCGACCCAGGCCTGTCGGACCGGAAACCGGCGCTCACCCCCCGGTTGTCTGGACTTGGGGGTCGCCGGTTGGAGTGCGCTGCCCGATTGCTCGACGGTGCTGGTATGACCTCAACGCTTGATCTCGACTCCTACGCGATTGACGAGCAGGTGACCCCCGTTCCGGCCGGCGTCCTCGCCGCATCGGTGGCGGTCAGCGTGCCCGACACCGTCGTCACCAACGCCGAGATCTCGGGCCGCCTCGGGGTCCGGGAGGATTGGATCGAGCGGCGGACCGGAATCCGCGAGCGCCGCGTGGCCCACCCCGACGAGCGCCTCGAGACCCACGCCGCGGCGTGCGCGCGGGCGGCCCTCGACCGAGCCGGCGTCGATCCTCTCGACGTCGATCTGGTGATCGTCGCCACGACCACCTCCGACGAGCTGATGCCGGGGACGGCGCCGCTCGTGGCCCACGCCCTGGGCGCCACGCGAGCCGGCGCTTTCGACGTCGGGTCGGCCTGCACCGGGTTTCTCTCCGCGCTGGCCGTGGGTGCGGCCCAGATCGAGGCCGCCCGGGCGAGCTGCGTGCTCGTCATCGGGGCGGACTTCATGGCCCGGATCACCGATCCCACCGACCGGGCGACCGCCGCCGTGTTTGCCGACGGGGCGGGCGCGGTCGTCCTGGAGCGGACCACCGGCCGCGGACGGATCGGCCCGGTGGTGCTCGGCGCCGACGGCGCCGGCGCGCAGCACATCTACGCCGACCGCAGCGACTCGACGATCCGGATGCGGGGCCATGAGACATTCCGAGAGGCGGTGGCTCGGCTGACGCTGTGCACCCATCAGGCCGTCCGGGCAGCCGGGGTATCGCTCGACGACATTGACCTGTTCGTCTATCACCAGGCCAACGGACGGATCCTCTCGGCGGTCGGTGAGCGGCTCGGTCTCGCCCCCGAGCGTGTCGTCGATTGCATCGCGCAGTACGGCAACACGTCGGCGGCCACGCTGCCCCTGGCACTGGCCTTCAGCGAGCGGGAGGGCCTGCTCAAGCCCGGCGACCGCGTCCTCCTCGGCGCCTTTGGCGCCGGCTTCACGTGGGGCGCGACGGTGATCGAGTGGGGACGGCCATGAGCGTCGCCCTCGCTCCGCGCCCCGACACCCGCCCCGGCGCCGATGACCAGGTCACGGCACTCGATCGGCTGGAGCTGCTCTGCGATCCCGGCTCGCTGGCGCTGATCCGCTCGGAGGTCATCTCGACGACGATGGGCGATAAGGCGCGCTCGGGCGACGGCGTCGTCGGCGGCTCGGGAACCGTCGACGGCCGGCCGGTGTTCTGCTATGCCCAGGACCCGAGCTTCGCCGGAGGCTCACTCGGCGAGGCGCATGCGAACACGATCGCCCGCGTGCTCGAGCTCGCGGATCGCGGCAAGGCGCCGGTCGTCGGGTTCGTGTCCTCAGGCGGGGCCCGCATGCAGGAGGGGATCGCCGCGCTCGGCGGCTATGGCCGGGTGTTTCGCCGGATCGTCGGGCTCTCGGGCAAGGTCCCCCAGATCTCGATCGTCACGGGTTTGTCGGCGGGGGGCGGCGCCTACTCGCCGGCGCTCACCGACTGGGTGGTGATGACCGAGGAGTCCAGCATGTTCCTCACCGGTCCGGGCGTCGTCCGCGAGGCCCTCGGCGAGGACGTCGACGCCGCGCAGCTCGGCGGGACCCGCGTGCACAAGCGAAACGGCGTCTGCCAGTTCGTCGCCGAGGACGACTTCGACGCCGGGCGGCTGGCCCGTGACCTGCTCGGCTACCTCCCCAGCCACAGCGCGGCGGCGCCGCCGCGGATCGAGCCCCGGCCGCCCCTCGCGGGCGACCTCGACGACATCGTGCCCTCGGAGCCGCGCCGCGTCTACGACGTTCGCGATGTCATCGCCACCCTCGTCGACGGCGGCGCGATGCTGGAGGTCTCCTCGAGCTGGGCCCGCAACCTGGTGTGCGCGATGGCGCGCATCGACGGCCGCCCCGTGGGCGTCATCGCCAATCAGCCGCGCTACCTGGGCGGCACCCTCGACACCGCGAGTTCGGAAAAGGGCGCTCGGTTTGTGAACAAGTGCAACGCCTTCGGGATTCCGCTCGTCGTGCTCGTCGACACCCCCGGCTTCATGCCGGGCACCCGTCAGGAGTCCTCCGGTGTGATCCGCCATGGTGCGACGCTCGTGCATGCCTTCGCGCACGCCAGCGTCCCGCGGGTGACCGTGATTCTCCGCAAGGCCTTCGGCGGCGCTTTCATCACGATGAACTCCAAGGATCTCGGCGCCGATTACGTCTTCGCGTGGCCCGATGCCGAGATCGGTGTGATGGGGGCAAAGCCCGCGGTGGGCGTCATCCACCGCCGAGAGCTGGCGGTCGCCGAAGACCCCGAGGCCGAGCGAGACCGGTTGGCCGAGAGCTACGCCGAGGCGCAGCTGCGCCCGCAAGTCGCGGCCGCCACCGGCTACGTCGACGAGCTGATCGCGCCCGGCGACACCCGGGGCCGCTTGTCGTGGGCGCTGCAATCGCTCGGGGGCGCGGCGTGAGCACCGGCACGGGCGACGTCCTGCTCACCGGGGCGACGGGCTTTGTCGGCATGGAACTGCTCGAGCGCTACCTAGAGCGCTCGGAGCGCCGGATCATCATGCCGGTGCGCGCCGACGGTCCCGAGGGGGCTCGCGCCCGTGTGGACGCGGTGCTCGAGAACCTGTTCGGGTCGCTTGCCCACCGTCATCGAGGACGCGTCGAGGCCGTCGCCGCCGACATGACCGCGCCCAGCCTCGGGCTGGAGCGCGGGCTCAGAGAGCGGCTGGCCGAGCGGGTCACGACGATCATCCACAGCGCCGCCTCGGTCTCATTTGCGCTTCCGCTTGCTGAGGCCCGGGCGGTCAATCTCGAGGGAACGAGGAGAATGCTCGAGTTCGCTGAGCTCGCTCGCGAGCGCGGCGGACTCGAGTGCTACGGCCACGTGTCGACCGCCTATGTCGCCGGAACTCACCACGGGCGCTTCTCCGAACGCGACTTCAACGTCGGTCAGAGCTTTCACAACTCCTACGAGCAGTCGAAGTTCGAAGCCGAGGAGCTCGTCCGTTCTCACCGCGGCCTGCCGAGCAAGATCCTGCGTCCGAGCATCGTGGTCGGCGATCGAAACAACGGCTGGACCTCGGCCTTCAACGTCCTCTACTGGCCGCTGCGCGCTCTCTCTCGAGGGCTCTTCGCTGCCATCCCGGCCGTGCCCTCCACGCCCGTGGACGTGGTCTCCATCGACTACGTCGCCGACGCCGTGCACGCCCTGTGTGAGATGGCGGGCGGGGTGGGAGAGACCTTTCACCTGACCGCCGGCCCAGACGCCAGCACGATCAGCGAGATCACGGCGCGCGCGAGCCGTTACTTCCGCCGCCCGGCTCCGAAGGTCCTGTCGCCGGCCGAGTTCGCGCGCCTGCCCTCGGGGAGCGTCGCTCAGGACTCGGCGCTGGCCGCGGGCAGCGTCTACTTCCCGTACTTCTCGATCGACGCTCGGTTCGCCGCCGAGTCGACGCAGGCTCGCCTGGAGGCCCAGGGAATTCGTCTCACGCCGCTGGCCGATTACCTTGACCGGCTGCTGGACTTCGCGACGCGCAGCCGGTGGGGGAAGCTGCCGATCGCCCGCGTCGACGCCTACGCGCGGTAGTGATCGCTCCCCCCACCCGGGGGGTTGCGCAGCGTGCTCGCTTGCCGGTCGGAAGTGCCGTGACCATATTGCGAACATGGTCACGCTCACAGACGTCGCGCGCTTCGCCCCGGATGATCCGGAGGTGCTGGTCTCGGCCTCGCTGGCGTGTCCGCTGTGCCTGCGCGGCGAAGACGTCGAATGGGAGACGGCCCTGGAGGGCTACGATCCATCGGTGCAATGCCGATGCCCGTCCTGTCAGGAGCGTTGGAGCGTGTACCTCGAGCCCTTCCAGGCGCTGCGGCTCGGGCTGATGGAAGCGCACTCCGCCTGACCGTGGACACGCCGTGAGCCTCGCGGCGCCCGCAGACGGTAGGGCCGGCCTGGGCATCGAGGCCCTCGAGCTGTTCGTCGAGGTGCTCTCGCAGTCAGAGGCTGGGAGCACTGCCGACGGGTTCTATGACCGCCTCTGCGAGGCCGTGTGCCGCCTGGCCCGGATGCGCCGCGCGCTGATCTTCCGCTACGACGCGGCCGGCCGCCGGGTGCGGGCAGCCGGCGGCCACGGCATCAACATCGAGCAATTCGCCGGCGCCCACGTGACCGTCGAATCGGCTCCGATCGCCGCCCGCTCGCTGCGCGAGGACCGAGTCGTCGAGGTCGTCGGAGACCTCTCCGGCCAGGTCCCCGACGAATACTTCGCGCTCGTCTCCGAGCCCGCGCGCCTGGTGTGCGCGCCGATGGCCGCCGCCGGCCGGGCGATGGGCGTGATCTTCGCCGACCGCCCGATGTCCTCGCCGCCGCTCGATGATGCCGACCGCAGCCTCCTATGGACGCTGGGCAAGGCGGCAGCGCTGGCCTCGGTGGCGCGGGTGGTCTCGACGCAGTTCGAGCGCCTCAACCAGCTCGAGCAGAACATCGACCTCGCGCGGGAGATCCACGAGGGCGTGATCCAGCGACTGTTCGGCGTCTCGATGGCGCTCGACGGCGACGGCGAGCTTCCGGCCGACGCGCGCCAACGCTGTGCCGCCG
>JBAPXO010000467.1:0-1679 GCA_049284255.1 Solirubrobacteraceae bacterium
AGCTGACCCGAGCGTTGGAGCGCCTCGTGGTCGTCGTGGTGTCGGTGGCGATTGCGGTCGGGATAATCGCGCTGCTGTCGGGCGGCCTCTTGGCAGGACGTGACGATCCCGGGGTCTCGGCTGGCCAGGCCGGTCCGGGAACCTTTTTCGCTGGCCAGGGAGACGCCTATCTGCAACCGGGGCAGAGCCCCCCGCGGTATGACTCCGATCCACCGACCAGTGGGCCGCACGTGCCGGTACCGGTCACGCGCGACGAGTCCGAGCTCACCAACGACCAGCTCCTCCAGAGCCTTTCCTCCGGCGACATCGTGCTCATGTACGGCAGCCGGGAGCCGCCCCCCGAACTGCGCCGGCTGGCGGCCTCGGCTGCCCCCGCGTTCAGCCCGGCGCTGGCCGCATCCGGGCAGGCGGTGATCCTGGCTCGGCGTTCGGGGATTGCCGGCGTGATCGGTCTCGCCTGGACCCACATGCTCCGCGTCGACAATCCCGCAGACCCGGCGCTGCGCAACTTCGTTCAGTTCTGGCTGGGACGCGGCGCCCCCGCTCACTGAGGGCGGCCGCGGCTAGCCCGAGGGCTCGCCGACCGACACGGTGGCGCGGATGAGCACACATAGGCGCCCGGCTTCGTCGGCGATCTCGACCTCCCACACCCAGGTCGTGCGCCCGCGGTGACGGGCGCGGGCCACGGCGTCCATCCGCCCCTGTGTGATGGGACGAAGGAAGCTCATCTGGGTGGACATGGCAGCCGCCGTTTTGCCCTGCTCGTGGACGGCGAAAGCGGTGCCGGTCGTGGCGAGGCTCTCGGCGATCGAGGCGTACACCCCGCCGTGGACGAGTCCCGCCGGCTGCTTGAGCTCGTCGCGAACGGTGACCGTCCCCCGCACCGTGCCCTCGTGCGCTTCGAGTATCTCCAGCCCGTAGAGATGGTCGAAGCCCACCGTGGCGGCGAGAGGAATCTCCGGCGACGGCGGCATGCAGGCGCCACGATAGTGCCTCGCGGTGGTCGGACGGCCTCGCGGATCGCCACGGGCGCATTCTCGCTCTTGCTTGTCTAGGCTACGAGCGGATGGCCTCGTTGGACAGCCTTCCGGGCGATCAGCGTGCCGTGCTGCAACTCGTGCTTGGACGCGGGCGCAGCTACGACGAGATCGCGCGCCTGCTCTCAATAAATCCGATCGCGGTTCGCGAGCGGGCGCTTGCCGCGCTCGATGCTCTGGGCCCCCAGACCAAGGTGGACGCCGAGCACCGAGGGCGGATCGCCGACTACCTGCTCGGTCAACTCGCTGAGGGCGATGTCGCGGAGGTCCGAAACCGCCTCGCCGAGTCCCCCCCGGAGCGCGCCTGGGCACGCGTCCTCTCCTCAGAGCTCGCGCCGCTGGCCTCCGGCCCGCTGCCCGAGATCCCCGCCAGCGGGGATACCCGGGAAGCCGCCCCGGATCCGATCCCTGACCAGGCGCCGCCGCTCCCGAGCTCTGACCCGGTGACGGAGCCCGCCGCGGCGGAGGCCGTGTCGGCGCCCGCGGCCGAGACAGCCACCCCGGAGCGTCCACGGCGCCGACCGCGGGCCGACGAGGACGAGGCGGCGGCCGCCGGAGCGGGCGCCACTCAATCTCCGCGCAGCTCACGCCTTGGCGGTGCGCTGCTGATCGGGGTCGCGATCCTCGTCGTCGCCGGAGTGC
>JBAPXO010000468.1:0-11781 GCA_049284255.1 Solirubrobacteraceae bacterium
ATCTACGAGATCCTCGAGCGCACCCCGGCGATCCCCGCCAACTGCCAGTGGGGCCTGTTCCTGCGCAACCACGACGAGCTGACGCTCGAGATGGTCACCGACGAGGAACGTGACTACATGTACGCCGAGTACGCCAAGGACCCGCGGATGAAGCTCAACCTCGGAATCCGCCGCCGGCTGGCGCCGCTGCTGGACAACGGGCGCGACGAGATCGAGCTCATGACCGCGATCCTGTTCTCGCTCCCAGGCTCCCCGGTTCTCTACTACGGTGACGAGATCGCGATGGGAGACAACATCTTCCTGGGCGACCGTGACGGAGTCAGGACCCCGATGCAGTGGACCGTGGACCGCAATGGCGGGTTCTCACGCGCGGACTTCGCTCAGCTCTACGCGCCGCCACTCATGGACCCGGTGTTCGGCTTCCAGGCCGTCAACGTCGAAGCTCAGCTGCGCACGCCCACCTCGCTGCTGCGCTGGGTGCACCGCTTCATCGCGCTGCGCAAGGAGCATCCGGTGTTCGGCTTTGGCACCTACGAGCCGATCGAGACCTCCAACTCACGGATCTTCGCGGTCATCCGTCGCTTCGAGGACGACCTCGTCCTCTGCGTTCACAACCTCGCGCGCTCGGCGCAAGCGGTCGAGCTCGACCTCTCCATGTACGACGGGCGCTACCCCGTCGAGCTCTTTGGCCGGAGCCGGTTCCCCCGCATCGGCGAGTGGTCCTACCTGCTCACCCTGGCACCCCGCGGCTTCTACTGGTTCCAGCTGGTACAGGAGGGCGAGGAGGCGATCTGATGACCGATCAGGCCCAGAGCGAGGCGGCGCAACTGCTCGCCAGCCTGAATCTCGACGAGGTTCGCGACTGGTTGCAGACCCAGCGCTGGTATGCCTCCAAGTCGCGCCACATCACGGGGCTCGAGGTGGAGGAGTCGGTGCCACTGACGCAGCGTCCACCGCTGCTGCTCAACATCGTGCAGACGCGCTTTGCCACCGGCGCCCACGACCTCTACCAGCTCCCGCTGACCTTCCTGCCCGTCCGCGACGCCGCCGGCCACGACGGCGTGGTCAGCACGCCTGAGTGGGTGGTGGTCGACGCCGTCGCCGATCCCGACCTCGTCCGCGACCTCCTGCGCCAGATGGAAAACGAGGCCACGGTCGAGGGCGACAGCGGCTGCTTTCGCTTCGCTCGCGTGGAGGAGACCGGACCGCTCACCCCGGAGGCGCCGGTGCGCCCGATGGGTGTCGAACAGTCCAACTCCTCGATCGTCTTCGGCGAGGACACGGTGCTCAAGGTGTTTCGCAAGCTCGAGCCCGGGATCAATCCTGAGCTCGAGCTCCTGCACTTCCTCACCCGCAGGGAGTTTCCGAACATTGCCCCCCTGCAGGGCTGGTACGAGTACGAGGGCCGCGCGTTCTCGGCCACGCTCGGCGTCGCCCAGCGCTTCTTCTCGGACGCCGTGGGCGGCTGGGAGCTGGCGCTGGACCAGATCGCCAAGGACCCCGCCGCGTTCTTGATCGAGCTCGGAAGCCTGGGCACCGTCACCGCTGAGCTCCACAACGTGCTCGCCTCTGACGCCAACGATCCGGCGTTCAGCCCTGAGGAGCCCAGCGCCGAATCGCTGTCGCTGTTGACGGCGACGATCGACGAGGACATCGAGCGGATCTTCGTGCGCCTGCCCGACGACGAACGCGTCGCCGGAATCGCCGGCCGGGGACAGGATGTCCGCGAGCGGTTTGCCATGCGCGCTCAGGTGGGCAGCGGCGGACGAGCGATCCGCACCCACGGCGACTTCCACCTCGGCCAGACCCTGCATCTATCGGCCCCCACCCGGGCGGAGTGGCTGATCATCGACTTCGAGGGCGAGCCCGCGCGGCCGCTGTTCGAGCGCCGCCAGAAGCGCTCGCCCCTGCGCGACGTGGCGTCGATGTTGCGCTCGTTCGCGTACGCGACCTCGGCCGCAGCGATCCTGCGTGGCGCACCGGCGCCGGGAGCCTTCGAGGAGCGCGCCCGCCGGACCTTCCTCGAGCACTACTTCTCGGCCATCGATCCCGCACTCCTGCCGGCCGGCGAGGCGGCGATCGTCAACCTGTTGTCGATCTTCGAACTCGAGAAGGCCATCTACGAGCTTCAGTACGAGCTCGACAACCGCCCCGACTGGCTGCCGATCCCGGTCGCGGGAATCGCCCGACTGCTGGAGTCCGAGTGACGCCGACCAAGACCGAGCTCGACGCGCTCGCGCGCCGCGAGCATCCCGAGCCCCACGCCATCCTGGGCGCGCATCCCGAGGACGGCGGTGTGGTCATCCGCGCCCTGCGTCCCGCCGCCGCCAAGGTGTCGGTCAAGCCCACCAAGGGCAAAGCGGTATCGCTTGAGCAGATCCACCCTTCGGGGATCTTCGAGGGCCACCTCGAGGGCGCCAAGCTACCGCTGCGCTACAAGCTCAAGGTCGACTACGGACCGGGAGGGAAATTCACGATCGACGATCCCTACTCGTTCAGCCCGACCCTGGGCGAGCTCGATCTTCACCTGATCGGCGAGGGCCGCCACGAGGAGCTCTACGACCGGCTCGGCGCCCACGTCCGCGAGCATCAAGGAGTGAAGGGCACTGCGTTTGCCGTCTGGGCGCCGGCGGCACGGGCGGTCAGCGTCGTCGGCGACTTCAACTCCTGGGACGGGCGACTGCACGCCATGCGCTCGATGGGCTTGGGTGGGATCTGGGAGCTCTTCCTGCCTGACATCGGAGCCGGCGAGCGCTACAAGTACGAGATCCTGACCTCCGACGGGGAGCTCACGCTCAAGGCCGATCCCTTTGCCCAGGAGACCGAGGTCCCCCCCAAGACGGCCTCGGTCATCGCCGACCCCCAGCACGAGTGGAGCAAGGACGACGCTCGGTTCCTGGCCCGCCGGCGCGAGAGCCAGCCGCTCCAGGAGCCGATGTCGATCTACGAGGTGCATCTGGGCTCGTGGCGCCTGAATTCCTTGGAGGACAACCGGCCGCTGACCTATGCCGAGCTCGCGGACGAGCTCTCGGCCTACGCCACTGACATGGGCTTCACGCACGTCGAGCTCTTGCCGGTGATGGCCCACCCGTTCAGCGGCTCCTGGGGCTATCAGGTGACCGGCTACTTCGCCCCTACACCGCGCTACGGCTCCCCCGACGACCTGCGGGAGTTCATCGACCGCATGCACGCCCGCGGGGTAGGCGTGATCCTCGACTGGGTGCCTGCCCACTTCCCCCGTGACGAGTTCGCGCTCGCGCGGTTCGACGGCACGGCGCTGTTCGAGCACGCCGATCCTCGTCGGGGGGCGCATCCGGACTGGGGGACGCTGGTCTTCAACTTCGGGCGCCACGAGGTCCGCAACTTCCTGATCTCAAACGCCCTCTTCTGGCTGCGGGAGTACCACATCGACGGGATCCGCGTCGACGCCGTGGCCTCGATGCTGTATCTCGACTACTCGCGACGCGCGGGCGAATGGGTGCCCAATCAGTTCGGCGGGCGCGAGGACCTCGAGGCCGTGGCCTTCCTCAAGGAGCTCAACGAGGTCATGTACGCCCACGAGCCCGGGATCATCTCGGCGGCCGAGGAGTCGACGGCCTGGCCCGGCGTCTCGCGTCCCACTTATCTGGGCGGCCTGGGCTTTGGCTTCAAATGGAACATGGGTTGGATGCACGACACCCTGGGCTACTTCCAGGAGGATCCGATCTACCGGCGCTTCCACCACCACGAGCTCACGTTCAGCCTCATGTACGCCTTCAGCGAGAACTTCGTGCTCCCCCTCTCCCACGACGAGGTCGTGCACGGCAAGGGGTCGCTCTACACAAAGATGGCGGGCTCCGATCCGTGGCAGAAGCTCGCCAATCTGCGCGCGCTGTACGCGTACATGTGGGCCCACCCCGGCAAGAAGCTGCTGTTCATGGGCTCGGAGTTCGCCCAGGAGTCTGAGTGGAGCCACGAACGGTCGCTGGACTGGCACCTGCTCGAGCAGCCTGCCCACGCCGGCGTGCAGTCGCTTATCCGTGACCTCAACCAGCGCTACCGCGACGAGCCGGCGCTGTGGGAACTGGACTCCGACCCCAGCGGGTTCTGGTGGCTGGAGCCCAACGACGCCGACAACAACGTGGTCGCGTTCGCTCGCCGCTCGGCGGACTCGAGCCGGGTCGTGGTGTTCGTGGCCAACTTGTCTCCGGTGCCCCGGTACGGCTACCGGCTCGGCTTGCCACGCTCGGCGCCCTGGCGCGAGGCCATCAACACCGACTCCGCCTACTACGGTGGCAGCGACGTTGGCAATCTCGGCGGCGTCGTCCCCGAGCCGATCCCCTGGCACGATCAGGCGTTCTCCGCCGAGCTGACGCTGCCGCCTCTGGGAGCGATCTGGCTCGTCCCGGATGAGTGACCCGTTCGGGGCCGGGGACCGTTATCCCTGGGAGCGCCCGCTGGGCGCGCGCCGGATCGATGATGTCCGCGTGGAATTCCGTGTCTGGGCACCCCGGGCAGATGACGTCCGCCTGCTCGCCGGCGGTGAGCGCCACAAGCTCCAGGACGCCGGTTACGGCATCTACGAGACGGTCTTAGAGACCACTGCTCCCGACGTCGACTACCAGTTCGTGCTCGACGGCGCCGACGCGCTCGCCGACCCGTGCTCGCGCTGGCAGCCCGAGGGGCTGCGCGGTCCCTCCCGCGTTTTCGATGCGCGTGCCCTGCCCACCGACAGCTTCGTCGCGTCCTCCCCCGAGGACCTGGTGATCTACGAGCTGCATGTCGGGACGTTCACCCCCGAGGGCACGTTCGAGGCCGCTCGCAGGCATTTGCAAGAGCTTGCCGACCTCGGCATCACCGCGATCGAGATCATGCCGGTGGCCCAGTTTCCCGGTGAACGTGGCTGGGGCTATGACGGCGTCTACATCTCGGCTCCCCAGCACTCCTACGGAGGTCCCCATGGGCTGGCGGCGCTGGTGGCCGCCGCCCACGAGCACGGGCTGGCCGTGATTCTCGACGTCGTCTACAACCACCTCGGCGCCGAGGGCGGTGAGGCCGTCGACGCCTTCGGCCCCTACTTCACTGCCAAATACGAGACGCCGTGGGGCCAGGCGATCAACTACGACGATGCCGACTGCGAACCGGTCCGGGAGTGGGTCTGCCAGAGCGCCGAGGGCTGGATCCGCGACTTCGGGATCGACGGCCTGCGCCTCGACGCTCTGCATGCCATTTTCGATTCCAGCGCCGAGCACATCGTGGCCGCGGTGGCCCGACGCGTGCATGCCGCAAATCCCCGCGCCTACGTGATCGCCGAGTCGGGTCTGAACGACCCCAAGGTCATGCGCGACGCCGAGCGCGGGGGCTGGGGATGCGACGCCGCCTGGGCCGACGACTTTCACCACGCCCTGCGCACTTTGATAACCGACGAGCACGACGGCTACTACGCCGACTTCGGGCGCGTGCAGCAGCTCGCCAAGGCCTTTCACCGCCCCCATGTCGACGACGGCAACTACTCGCCCTTTCGTCGCCGGCGCTTTGGCGCGCCCGCCGACGACATCGCACCTGAGGGCTTCGTGGTCTTCTGCCAGAACCACGACCAGGTCGGAAACCGGGCGTTCGGTGACCGTCTCCCGCCACAGGCGCGGCCACTGGCCGCCTTTTGCTATCTGCTCTCGCCCTTCGTGCCCATGCTCTTCATGGGGGAGGAGTACGGCGAGCCCGCGCCCTTCCAGTACTTCTCCGACCATATTGACCCCGACTTCAGCCAGGCCACCCGAGAGGGGCGGCGCCAGGAGTTCGCCGCCTTCGCCCAGTTCGGCGAGGACGTCCCTGATCCGGAGGATCCGGAGACGTTCGAGCGCTCCAAGCTGACTCGGCAGCGCGACGAGGTCCTGGCGTCCCTCTACCGCGACCTGATCGAGGCTCGCCGGCGACTCTCGCAGGAGCGCGCCGGCGAGTGTGAGGACGTCGTCTGCGACGAGGACGGGCGCTGGCTGAAAGTCCGGCGCGGTGGCTACCAACTAGTCTGCAACTTCGCCTCGGGCCCGGTGACGGTTGCCTGTGAAGGCAACGCCGTCGAGATCGCCGCCGGAGGTCAAGCGCGTCTCGAGGGCGGAAACCTGCAATTGCCGCCGATGTCAGGAGCCCTCATCCGATGAACGAAGTCTGGCCGGGCCGCCCGTTTCCTCTCGGGGCGACGTGGGACGGCGAGGGCACCAACTTCTCGATCTTCTCCGAGCACGCCGAGGGCGTCGATCTGTGCCTGTTCGACGAAGAGGGCACGGAGACGCGCATCGACGTCGGCGGGCGGCGGGCGCTCAACTGGCACTGCTATCTGCCCGGGGTCGGCCCCGGGCAGCGCTACGGGTTTCGCGTCCGCGGCCCCTACGCGCCTGACGAGGGACATCGCTTCAATCCGGACAAGCTCTTGATCGATCCCTACGCCAAGGCGATCGAGGGAACCGTCGACTGGGCCGACGACGCCAACGTGCTCCCCTATGTGCCCAACGGCGAGGAGGACGCCGACTTCGAGCCCGACGACGAGGACGACTCCTACGCCGTCCCCAAGTCGGTGGTCGTCGATGACCGCTTCGACTGGCAGGGCGATCGCCGCCCCCGGATCCCGTTCGCCGACACGATCATCTACGAGACCCACGTCAAGGGCTTCACGATGACCCATCCCGACGTGCGCGAGGATCTGCGCGGCACCTACGCCGGGCTGGCCTCCGAGCCCGCCATCGCCTACCTCAAAGACCTCGGCGTCACCGCCGTCGAGCTGCTCCCGATTCATCACATCTCCGACGAGTCGTTCCTGTTCGAGCGCGGCCTGCGCAACTACTGGGGCTACAGCACGATCGGCTACTTCGCCCCGTACTCCGAGTACGCGGCCACCGGGCGGCGCGGCGAGCAGGTCACCGAGTTCAAGGGCATGGTCAAGGCGCTTCACCAGGCGGGTATCGAAGTGATCATGGACGTCGTCTACAACCACACCGCCGAGGGCAACCACCTGGGCCCGATGCTCTCCTTCAAGGGCGCCGATAACGCCTCCTACTACCGGCTGATGCCCGACGACCCCCGCCACTACATGGACTTCACGGGTACCGGCAACTCGCTCAATCCGGTGCATCCCGCGGTTCTGCGGCTGATCATGGACTCGCTGCGCTACTTCGTGGTCGAGTGCCATGTCGACGGCTTCCGCTTCGATCTCGCCTCCGCGCTGGCGCGCGAGTTCTATGACGTCGACCGCCTGTCGGCGTTCTTCGACACCATGCACCAGGACCCGGTGCTCTCCCAGGTCAAGCTCATCGCCGAACCATGGGATGTCGGCCCCGGCGGCTACCAGGTCGGCAACTTCCCGGTGCTCTGGTCGGAGTGGAACGGCGTCTACCGTGATTCCATGCGCGACTTCTGGCGCGCCTGCACGAGCGTCGGTGAGTTCGCCTCCCGGCTTTCGGGATCGAGCGATCTCTATGAGTCAGACGGCCGCGAGCCCTTCGCCTCGATCAACTTCATCACCGCCCACGACGGCTTCACACTGCGCGACCTCGTCTCCTACAACGACAAGCACAACGAGGCCAACCTCGAGGACAACCGCGACGGCACCGACGACAACCGGTCGTGGAACTGCGGCGTCGAGGGCGAGACCGACGACCCCGAGGTTCGCGAGCTACGCCTGCGCCAGCAGCGCAACTTCCTGACGACGCTGTTCGTCTCGCAGGGGACGCCGATGCTGCTCGGCGGCGACGAGATCAATCGCACCCAGGGCGGCAACAACAACGGCTGGTGCCAGGACTCCGAGATCAGCTGGTATGACTGGAACCAGGACGGCGACGGTCGGGCGATGCACGAGTTCACGCAGCGGCTGATCCGGCTGCGCTCCGAGCACTGCACGTTTCGGCGTGAGGACTTCCTGCGCGGCCAGGAGTTCAAGGACACCGGGCTCCCCGACGTGTGGTGGTTTCGTGCCGACGGACGCAAAATGACCAGTCGCGACTGGGAGCACGGCGAGGCCGTGCTCGGGATGTTCCTCAACGGCGAGGCCATCCCCACCCCCGGTCCCCACGGCGAGGAGATCGAGGACGACTCGTTCGTCGTGCTCTTCAACGCCCACAACGAGGACCGGCAGTTCAAGCTGCCCCGGCCGCGAATGGGCAAGCGCTGGGAGCTCGAGCTGTGCACCGCCGACGCCGAGGCAGAGCCCGGGAGCGCCGGGTACGGTTCCCAGGAGCTGATCAACGTGACCGCACACTCGATCACGATCCTCAAGCGGGTCGCCTGAGGCCTTGCGGTTCCGGGCGACCTATCGCCTCCAGCTGACCCCGGAGTTCGGCTTCGCGGCGGCACAGGCCCAGATCCCCTACCTGCGGGACCTCGGGATCTCTCACCTCTATTTGTCTCCGTCCCTGCAGGCGCGCCACGGCTCCACCCACGGTTACGACGTCATCGACCCGACGGCGATCTCGGGGGACCTCGGCGGCGAGGCGAGCTTCCGCTCCCTGGTGGGCGCCGCTCAGGCGGCTGGCCTGGGGATCGTGCTCGACATCGTTCCCAACCACATGGCCACCGACGATGACAACCGGTACTGGACCGATCCTGAGCTGCGCGAACGCTACTTCGATATCGACGCGGCGACCGGAAGGCACCGGCGCTTCTTCGACATCGACGACCTCGCAGGCGTTCGCCAGGAGGACCCCGAGGTCTTCGACGAGACCCATCGACTCGTGCTCGGATTGGTTTCGGACGGACTCGTAGATGCCCTGCGCATCGACCATCCCGACGGCCTTGCCGATCCGTTGCAGTACTTCGAACGCCTCCGCGAGGGCGGTGCTCAGACGGTGTGGATCGAGAAGATCCTCGAGTCCTCCGAGCAGCTGCGCGACTGGCCGGTCACGGGCACCGTCGGCTACGAGTTCCTCAACGACGTCTGCGCCCTGTTCGTCGACGGCCAGGCCGAGCCGGCGTTTACGAAGCTCTGGCTCCAGGTCAGCGGTCAGAGCGAGACGTTTGCCGAGATGGCGCTGACCGCCAAGGTCGAGCAGGCGACGACGACCTTTTCACCGGAGATGGAGCGCCTGCTCGCCGCCCAGGAGGTGCCCGGAGGCGCCGACGCCCTCGCCCGCGCCGCGGCCGGTTTCCCGGTGTACCGGTCCTACGTGCGTCCCGACAAGGAAGAGGTCGCTCCGGCCGATCGCGAGGTCGTGGCCGAATCCGGGATGCCGGCGGAGATCGCCGAGATGCTGCTCCTGGAGCGCCCGGCCGACCCGGCCTTCGTGACGCGCTTTCAGCAGACGACCCCGCCGGTCGTGGCCAAGGGAATCGAGGACACCGCCTTCTACCGCTACGGGCGGTTGCTTGCGCTGTGCGATGTCGGAGGCGATCCCGGGCGCTTCGGGATCGATGTGGCGCGCTTCCACGAGGCCAACGCCGAGCGCGCCGAGCGCTTCCCGCGCGCGATGCTCACGACGATGACCCACGACACCAAGCGTTCCTCGGATGTGCGGGCGCGGATCACCGCCCTGACCTGGCTTCCGGGAGAGTGGGAGGAGCATGTGCGGCGCTGGATGGAGCTGACCGAGCCTCTGCGCTCGCCCGAGGGCGCGCCCGACGATCTGGAGCGCTACTTCCTGTTTCAGACCCTGGTGGGCGCGTGGCCGATCGAGGTCGAGCGGGTGCTCGGATACATGGAGAAGGCGCTGCGCGAGGCCAAGCGCAACACCAAGTGGATCGACCAGAACGAGGGCTGGGAGACCGGAGTGGCTGACTTCTGCCGGGCGCTTTACAGCCACGAGGAGTTCTTGGCCGACTTCGAGCCGTTCGTGCGGACCGTGCGGCGGGCCGGCGAACAGATCGCGCTGGGCACCATCGCGCTGAAGCTCACCGCCCCGGGCGTGCCCGACATCTACCAAGGCGACGAGATGCCGTTGCGCGCCCTTGTGGATCCCGACAACCGCCGGCCCGTGGACTGGGAGTGGCATCACGCCATGCACCGACGCCTCCAGGGCGGTTCCCCGCCCGATCGTGAGACGCGCAAGCTGTGGCTCACCGCGCGCCTACTGTCGGTGCGGATCCGCCGCCCAGCCGCGTTCACGGCTCCGTATGAGCCGCTGGATGCCGGCGAGGCGGTGGTCGCCTTCCGGCGCGGAGACGAGCTCCTCGTCGCGGTCGCGACCCGCCGCGACCCTCCCCGCGGGTCCCTGTCGGGCGTCGGTGGACAATGGCGAGATGTGCTCTACGGGGACGAGCGCTCGCTGGAGGGCGAGATCCCGGTGTCGTGGCTGCTCGACGCCCATGGAGTCGCTGTCCTCGAGCGCATGTAGGCGCGCACGGTAGGGTGCGTGCGCTGCCATGCGCGTCCTGATGTTCTCCTGGGAGTACCCGCCGGTGATCGAGGGCGGCCTGGCTCGCCACGTCCGCAAGCTGTCTGAGAACCTCGTCGGGCAGGGCGTGGAGGTCCACGTGGTCACCCGCGGCGGCGGCCACCTGGAGCGCACCGAGGTCCGCCACGACGTGTTCGTGCACCGTCTCGACGAGCCTCCGTTTCCCACCGACGTCAAGGCGTTCGTCCGCTGGGTGCGGGCCATGAACGATGACATGGGCGAGCTCGGTGAGGAGCTCTGCGGGCAGTTGGGCTTCGATCTCGTGCACTCCCACGACTGGCTGGTGGCGGGTGCCGCGGCGCGGGTGGCGCGCCACCTCGGGGTCCCGTGGCTCACCACCGTCCACGCGACCGAGTACGGGCGCCACCAGGGCTGGGTGCAGAACTACCCCCAGTCATACATCCATGCCGCCGAGCGCGACATGGTCAGGCAGGCCGACCACGTCATCACCTGCTCGCGGTACATGCGCAGCCACGTGGCTGAGGTGTTCGGGGTCTCGCCCCGCCGGATCACGGCGATGCAGAACGGGATCGATCCCGCCGACCTGGAGCCGGTGGCCGAAGATCTGCTGGGCCTGCGCGCGCGCTATGCCGAGCCCAGCGAGCGCTTGGTCCTGCTCGTGGGTCGGCTTGTCTACGAGAAGGGGTTTCATCTCGCCCTCGACGCGCTGGCGCCCGTCATCAAGGAACTCGGTGACGTGCGCTTCGTGGTCGCGGGGACGGGAACCGCCGAGGCCGAGCTGCGCCGCCAGGCCTGGCGCCTGGGCCTGCACCGCAAGGGCGTCTTCCTTGGGTGGGTGGGCGACGACATGCTGCACTCGCTCTACCGCATCGCGGATCTGTGCATCGTGCCCTCGATCTATGAGCCGTTCGGGATCGTCGCCCTGGAGGCGATGGCATCGGGATGCCTATGCGTGGTCGCCGACACCGGCGGACTGCGTGAGGTCGTCCCTGGCGACGGCACCGTCGGGCTGCGCTTTCCCTCCCGTGATTCGGCCGCGCTCCAGGAGACGCTCGAACGCGTTCTGACCGACGCGACGCTCCGCGCCCAGCTCGTCGCCGAGGCTCGCGACCACGTGCTGCACTTCGACTGGGCCGAGGTCGCGCGCCAGACGCGCCGGGTCTACTCCGGGCTGGTAATGCGCGAGAGCGCCCGGGTGGCTCGAGCGCCGCGCTGAGCCCCCTTAGCGGCAACCTCACACCCATAACCTCGGCGTCAGCAAAGCGCCCGCTGGCCGCTCGGCTCCTCCGGCGTGTTTGTTAGCGTGAAGTTTTCTTGGTCTCCCAAATCTCCGCCGTCCCTGACCACGCGACCGAACCCCGCGTCGGCACGGACGCACCGCGCAGCCGACGAGCCTCGCCTCGCCGCCTACTCGCATGGATCCTTGCGGCCGCGCTCGTGGTGGGCGGCGCCGTCACCTTCGTGG
>JBAPXO010000469.1:0-1562 GCA_049284255.1 Solirubrobacteraceae bacterium
GCTGTGGCTCGACTACCCCGGGGACGCACAGGCCGCCCAACAGGATCAGGAATGGCTGCTCGGACCCGGCGTCCTCGTCGCGCCAGTGGTCACGCAGGGAGCGACCTCGCGATCCGTTTACTTCCCGCGCGGCTGCTGGCAACGTCCGGACACGGGGGCGATCTACCGCGGGCCGAGCTCGGCGATCGTGCCCGTGGCGCTCAGCCAGCTCCCGTACTTCTTTGCCTGCGGGACCGAGCCCTTCATCACCCCGCCCTCGGCCGGCGGTTGCACCGGGCCGGGAGGGCGATTGAGGGGGTCTTCGCTGGGACCGGTGCGCCTCGGAGAGACCCGGCGCGCGGTGCGTCGGAAGTTCCAGCAGTTCAGGACGCGCGGCCGGCGCTACATGGATTTCTTCTGTCCCGCCCATGAGGGCATCCGGGTCGGCTACCCGTCGCCCAAGCTGCTGCGACACGTGCCCAAGCGACGACGGCGGGGGCTGAGCGGCCGGGCGGTGCTCGTCCTCACCGCCAACCCACGGTTCGTGCTCGACGGGGTCCGCCCCGGGCGGCGGCTGCGCGCGGTCCGGGCTCGCCTGCGCCATGACCACCGGTACTACGTGGGGCGCAACACCTGGTATCTCATCCCGGGCCCTGGACGGGCCGGGGTCCTGAAGGTCCACCGGGGAGTCATCGGAGAGGTCGGGATCGCCAATCGGCGCCTGACGGCAACCCGGCCGGCGGCCAGACGCTTTCTACGGAGCTTCGAGTAGAAGAGCATGTGCTACCCTCTGTAGCACATGGAGCGCACAGTGGGAGTCCGAGAGCTCCGGCAGAACCTCAGCAAGTACCTACAACGCGTCAAGGCCGGGGAAGACCTGGCGGTAACTGAGCGCGGCGAGGTCGTCGCGCGACTTGTTCCGGCTGGCACAGATGCATACGTCGACCTTGCCGCTCGATTCGGGGCGAGCGTTCCTGTCGAGTCATTGGAGGTCATCGCCTCGAGATTGTCGCCGCCGGGCAGGCCAGCCGGCACCACCGATACCGCCTTGGCGGCAGGCCGGGCCGAGCGGGCTGGCTGACCTGCTTTGGCCTTCGTCTACCTCGACACGAGCGCGCTTGGACGAATTCTTCTGGGTGAGCCTGATGCGCCAGCGATCCTCCGCGAGCTCGGTGCCTTCGATCAGCGCGTTGCCAGTCGGCTGCTCCGGGTCGAGCTGAGGCGACTCGCTTCGCGCGAGAGTGTGCTGCCAGATGCGGATCAGCTTCTGCTGGGCGTCGCCCTGATGCCCATCAGCGAAGCCGTCCTCACGGCAGCAGAAACGATTGCTCCGAGTAGTGTCGCCACGCTCGATGCCATCCATCTCGCAACGGCTCTACAGCTGGCGGACTCCGGCCGCCTCGACGCCCTTATGACCTACGACAGGCAGCTTGCCGACGGCGCCCTTCAGCACGGAATGACCGTGTTGGCACCCGGTAGCTAAGCGGCCGGCTGCGAGGATTCGGCTAGCGTGGACGACAAGGTCAATCTCGCCGCCAAATTCGCAGCCTTCGAGGATCACTGGAAGCCAAGGATCGTCGGCG
>JBAPXO010000470.1:0-3883 GCA_049284255.1 Solirubrobacteraceae bacterium
TCCCCGCAAAGCATCGTTAATCGGGTCGGTCGTCTTCAGAGGATCGGTCGGCCGCAAAATGGGGCGCCTCCACGCGCGGCCGCGACGCTATCACGACCCGCCTGCGGTCAAGCCACCAACTCGTGAACCGTCCGATCGACACGCGCGATAGCCTTGCCGCTACGCTGAATCAGGCCGTTCGTGGCCCCTCGCGTCGTCTGGGCTTCCGGACGCCGGCGGGAGTCCCGATCAGGCGCGATTAGGTCCGTCTCTCGCCGCTATCGTCTAGGGGACTAGGACGCCGCCCTCTCACGGCGGAAACCCGGGTTCGAATCCCGGTAGCGGTACTTCGGATCCCCTGTAATCACGGGGGATTTCGTGTTTAAGGAGTCGTGCGCCACAGCCTGCGCCACAGTCGGTTTCACGGGCTCGAGGAACGCGGTCAGTCGCTCGGCCGCCGCCTGCTCGCCGCCGGGGAGAAGATGCCCGTAGCGGTTCCAGGTCTGGCGGACGTCGCCGTGACCGGCCCAGACCGAGATCTGCTTCCAATCCAGACCGGCGGCGATGAAATAGGAGATCGCGCAGTGACGAGCTTCGTGGGGCGTGATCGGGTCCAGTCCCGCCGCCTCCCACGCCTTGTTCGCACGGGCTCGGTCGTCTAGGCAAAGAAAGCTTCGGTGGCGGTTCTGCCAAAGACGAGTCTTCCCCTGAGCGCTGGGTTCGCTCTTGGTGGGCGATCAGCTCGGCGGACGACAAAGCCAGCGGGACCGCTCGGTGACCGGCACCGGTCTTGACGTCGACCGGGCCCTTGACGGGATCCCAGGAACGCTCGACGCGGATCACCCGGCCTCGAAGTCGACGTGGAGCCACCTGCAAGCCGCGCAGCTCGCCGCGGCGCAGCCCGCAGAACAGGGCGGTGGCCCAGAACGCCTTCTCGCTCGCGGGAAGGGCGGCGAGCAGCTGGTGGGCGACCTCGGGGGGTTCGATTCGATCGCGGCGCCCGCGGATGGCCGGCATGTCGAAGTCGTTGGTCGGGTCTATGGCGACCTCGTCGCGGCGGATCGCTCGGCGGAAGATGACCCGGGCGAGCGCTTGGCCGCGAAAGGAACGGTCCGCGTGCGGACGGTCTGACGCTCGAACTCAACGGCAGGCGCAGGTCCACAGTGAGGCGCGCGGGATGCTGAGTCGCCACGAATCGGGGGCGAATGTCTTACGTTCAGATATGGACTTTGCTTGAGCGCAGCTGTCGCTCTGCATAAGTACGCGCTGTGCCCTGGATTCGGCGACGAGCGCTCTCAGTCACCAAAGTTGTCCGGACGCAGCCTTACCTGCGGGCCACGCGACGAGTGTCACGATCACGGCACTCAACAGGGCGGCGAGCGGCCAGCGTCGACGGCTGAACGGTCTGATCATGGCCTGGCATCAGGGCCCTCCAACCGCGCGCTTCTCCTCGGCGGTGTGACGGGTCATCTCACGACGGGCTGCCTCGGCGGGGTTTCGCTCGGCCAGCCAAGCCCAGGCCTCGTCCAGGGCGGCGGCGTGGTCGGCAGGTGGCGTCACGGCCAGCAGCGAGCTGAGATCGTTGACGCCGAGTATCGCCGCGGTCTCGTCGCGCAGGTCGCACTCGGGCCAGAGGTCGGTGTCGAGCGTGGCGACGATCCGCTCGGCGTGCGCGAGGCAGCGCCCCGCCATTACAGGTGCGAGCTCGGCGGCATAGCGGGCGACGAGCCAGAGCGTGAAAGCGGCCAGCGGCTGAACGCTCGGGCGCCGCATGACCTGGACCGCCTCGATCAAGGCGGCATGCTCGATCACCTCGTCACGGGCGGACTGACTGAGCAGACGGGCACCGACCGCGCCCGCGAGCATGTATTCGTGTCCGATCTCCCGCGCGTTCTCGATGCTCGACGTGGCATGGTCGCTGGCGGACTCATAGCGTCCGTCGACGTAGGCGTCGAGCGCGAGGAAATAGTGGATCCAACCGAGGGACTTCGGGCTGGTGTCTGGGGTGACGAGCGCGAGGAGCTGCGGCCTGAGGCGTCGCATCTCCGCGCCGTCACGCGCGTTTAGCGCCTGGCCGAAGAGGTTGCCGGTAGCCGTCACGACGGTCTCCTGGTCCCCGATCTCAGCCGCCCGCCTCGCGATCCGGCTGTGCCAGGCGGTCGCGCTCGGGCCGTAGTCCAGGAACGCGACCGCCCTCAGGAGTGCGACCTCCTGTTGGCCGGGAATCGAGAAGCGCTCGAGCAAGCGTTCAGCGAGCTCGTGGCTCTCCTGTCGCAGCATTCCCGCCAGCCAGAGAGGCCGCAGCCCCAGCGCGAGCGCAAGCGCGGACTGCTCATCGCCTGCTCGGAGCGCGTCCTCGAAGGCCGCGCGCAGATTGGCATGGTCGTGCAGGAGCTCAGCCGCGAGTTCGCCGGGCGCCTCGCCGTCGTCAAACCTTTCGCTGGTCGACTCGACGTGGGCGGCGAAAAACCGCCGGTGACGACCTCGCGCCTCCTCTGCTCGCCCGCTGGCTTGCAGCGCGTCGACCGAAAACGCACGCACGAGCTCGAGCAGCTCAAAGCGCCCGTCCTCGGTCTGACGCCGAGCCAGGCTGGCTCCGAGAAGCTCCTCCACCTGCAGTTGGGCCGGCCCGCCGGTGACCGCCTCCAGCGCCGCCAAAGTGAAGCCACCGAGAAAAGCGGCGGCGCTGCATAGCACCTCCCTCGCCGCCGGAGCGAGCAGGTCATAGCTCCACTTGATCGTCGCGTGAAGCGTCTGCTGGCGGTCTGGGAGGTCGCGCAGCGAGTGCTCGCCGATGGAGAGTGGCTCGGTGAGCTGGTCTGCGATCTGGTCCAAGCTCAGCAGGTGAGAGCGAGAGGCGGCCAACTCGATCGCGAGGGGAAGTCCGTCGAGTGCCCGGCAGAGCCGCGCGGCCGTCCGCGTCGTCGTCGAGTCGACTTCGAGCTTGCGGTTGGCAGCAAGCGCGCACTGCAGGAGGAGCTGCACCGCCGGGCTGTGCGCCACCTCGTCGCCGCTCTCGCCTCCGGGAAGCTCGAGTGGGTCGACCTCGAACGTCTGCTCGCCGCGGATCCGCAGCCCCGTCCGGCTCGACGCGAGCACCCGGATCCGTGGGGCGTCGGCCAGCAGCTCTGCCACCAGAGGTGCGGCCGCCAGGAGATGCTCGAAGTTGTCGATGCCGATCAGCATCTCCCGATCGCGCAGGTAGCTCGTCAGTCCGTCGGCGCTGGGCCCGTCGGTCCGGTCGCGCTGGGCGATCGAGGTTGCGATCTCAGCCGCGACCAGCGCCGGATCGGTCAGCCGCTCCAGGCGGACGAACACCGCTCCATGGGCGTAGCCCTGCTCCTGGCGCCGAGCAGACTCCAGCAACAATCGGGTCTTTCCGACTCCGCCCGGTCCGGTCAAGGTGACCATCCGCACGTCGGGATCGGCCATCAGTCCCGCCAGACCCGTGAGTTCGCGCTCGCGGCCAACCAACCTGGTCGGCGGGCGCGGCAGGCTTGACTGGGCGGCCGGCGCGGCGTCGGGCTGCGCCTGCTCCTGGGCTTTGGTTTGCGTCTGCGTGCCCGTGACGAGTGTCGGATCACGCTCGAGGATGCGTTGCTGAAGTTGCGCGAGCGGCTCTCCGGGTTCCAGGCCCAGCTCCGAGGAGAACAGACGGCGCGCCCGCTGATAGGCGTCGAGCGCATCCGCCTGCCGACCCGACCGATACAGAGCGAGCATCAGCTGGCCCCACAACCGCTCCTCGAACTGATGCTCGGCGACGAGTTGCTGCAGCGACGCCACCAACTCTCCCGCCCCTCCCGCTGCGAGATCCGCGTCGCCCTTCATGAGGAGCGCCTGCAGGCGCTTGTCCTCGAGCGCACGGCGCCAGTGCGCGACGCTCCCCTCAGACGCTGTGTCGGAC
>JBAPXO010000471.1:0-2203 GCA_049284255.1 Solirubrobacteraceae bacterium
GTCCAGTGAAGGTCAACGTGGCCAGCGCAGCCGTCGGGAACTTACGGTCGGTGAGCTCGCTCTCACCGCCGGCAAGCCCAACCGCGAGGTCTCGGATTGCTGGCTCGTGTCCGATCAGCATCACCGCGTCGACATCGTCGGGCACCCGACGTAAGCGCTCGAGGAGCTCGGCCGCCGTTGCGCCATAGAGCTCGCGCTCAATCCGGACTTCGCCGGGCGGCGCGACCAGGTCGAGCGTGTCACGAGCCCGCCTCGCCGAAGAGCACACCACCAGAGTGACGCGGATCTGCTCACGGCGCACGTGTGCCCCAATCCGCTTGGCGGCTTTGCGCCCCCGCGGTGCCAGCGGCCGGTCGTGATCCGCGAGCGAGGGGTCGTCCCAGCTCGACTTCGCGTGGCGCAACAAAAACAACTGCCTCGTCTCAGCCATGGCCCTCGGATTCTCGCCGACCTCGATCGCCGCTGGACCAAGGAAAGCCGGCGCTGGCTGTAATCGAGGTGGCGTGGGTGGACACTTACTTGGTGTGGAGCCATCACGTGCACGGTTTGAGGCTCTGTACCGGGCTCATGCGGGGGCTGTGCTGGCGTATGCTCGCCGGCGCACCGATCGCGCCACGGCTGACGATGTGGTCGCTGATGTTTTTCTGACGGTCTGGCGGCGACTGGCTGAGGTACCGAGCGATCCGCTGCCGTGGTTGCTCGGGATCGCGCGACGGATGCTCGCGAATCGGCGGCGAAGTGAGGCCCGTACGGTCGCGCTGCGTCATCGTCTGGCGACAAGCGCGCCGCCTCTGGCCAGTGGTGATCGGGGCGGCGGCACGCTTGACGAGAAGGTGGAGAACGCGCTTGGAGCGCTGAGCGAGCGCGACCGCGAGATTTTGCTGCTGGTTGCGTGGGATGGGTTGGAGCCCGCGCGGGCGGCTCGGGCGCTGGGGGTCAGGCCAGGCGCTTTCGCGGTGCGTCTTCACCGCGCGCGACGGCGCCTGGCAAAGCTCCTGGCAGATCCAGACGATGACGGCAGCGAGAAACGGTCCGCGACCGCGGAGGTGAGTTGATGCCCGACGATGTTCTTGAGCGCCTCAGACGCGCCAACCCAGTTCCCGATGACCTTCCAGCGCCGCCGCTTGAGCCGCTGCTTGACCGTCTTGAGGTGACGCCGGCGAGACCGCCCGCGCGCCGGCTCGGGGGCGTCGTGGGTCTGTCGCTCGCGGTCGCGGTCGTCGTGCTCGTCGGTGGCGTCGCCCTGGTCACCGCGGGGCACGGGCATCGCGCAGCCTCCCCGGGAACGACGGTCCCGACTCGGTCCTCCAGCCTCGTGTTGCGAGCACAGGGCCTCGGAGGCGGTGCTCTGAATGACCAGGTGATCCGCCAAGCCGTTGCCGTCCTGGATCGGCGTCTGGCTTCCGTCTCCTCAGCGCTGCACGCGTCACGCTCCGGCGCTGATCAGATCACGATCGCGGGCGTGACCCCGAGCGAGCGCGCGCAGGTACTCGACCTGACCAGACCAGGGTGGCTGTCGCTCTATGACTGGGAGGCCAACGCCCTCACCCCCAGTGGCAAGACAGTGGCCAGCCGGCTCCGGGCCCAAGACCCGACGGCGCTCACCATCAGCCAGGGCTCCGCCAACGCCGCGCCGGGATCGCCGGGTGCCGGTGGCCTCGCTCTCTATGAGGCGGTCAAGCTCGCCTCCAAGCAGCCCGTCGCGCCCGCGCGGCCCACGCTGGCGCGGCTCGGCCCCGAGTACTACCTGTTCGGCTCGCCCGGGAGCGCGGCGTGTGCCGCCGCGGCCAAGGACAACGGGACTACTCCCATTCAGGGAGAGCACTGTCTGCTCTCGGGGCCCGCCATCAGGGTGCGGAACCTGCAGTCGGAATTGCCGACGGGGGTCTCGGTCTCCGAGGGCCAGGTCATCACCGTGCCCCAGGGAACGGTCGTCCTCCAGGCCGCCAACCCCAGCGCCTCGGATCAGATCAAGCCGACGAATCCCAACGCCGCGTTCTTCGTGCTCAAGGACAACGTGTCGATCCTGAGCCACGACATCACCAACCCCCAGCCGTCGACCGATCAGGGGGGCAGCCCCGACGTGACGTTCGGCTTCACTCCCAAGGGCGAGAGGGAATTCTCTTCGGTCACCAAGCAGATCGCCCATCGTGGCGCCGAGGTCGGCTTCGGCAGCCAGGCGCTCGACCAGCACTTCGCGATC
>JBAPXO010000472.1:0-2920 GCA_049284255.1 Solirubrobacteraceae bacterium
GGGAGCGATCGCCTCCGCGGTCATCCGGCGCCCGCAGCCGCTGCTCCTGGTGCGCCTCGTGATCGCGTACTTCGCGCGCGAGTTCCTCGTGCTGGTGGCGTGCGGCGTTCTCTGGCTGACCAGTGGGTTCGGGTGGCGGCTTCAGGCGCGAGTCTCGCAGCGCCTGCACTACCGGCTGCTGCGCTGGTTCGCCCACAGTCTCGTCGAGCGCTCGCTGAGCCTGCTCGCCATCGACGTGGCGCCGGACCCCTCTTCGGAGGCCACCGCGAGCCTCGAGCGCGATCGGCCGTTGCTGTTCTTCAGCCGTCACGCCGGACCGGGCGACACGGTGCTGATCTCGGACCTGCTCATGAGCCGCTACGGCCGTCTTCCGAGCGTCGTGTTCAAGGACACCCTGACGATCGATCCCTGCGTGGACCTGATCGGGCACCGTCTCCCCCACGCCAGTCTCGACACGTCGAACGCCGAGGGGTGCGAAGCCCGGATACAGGAGGTCGCCGCCCAGATGGGGGCCCGCGGAGTGCTCCTGCTGTTTCCCGAGGGCGGCAACTTCACGCCTGAGCGCCGCCGTGCCGCGATCCGCAAACTCCGGCGCAAGGGCCGCCGGCGTGAGGCGCGGGCCGGGCAGCAGATGACGCACGTGCTGCCCCCACACCCGACCGGGGCACTCGCCGCGCTGCGGGGGAACCCGAATTGCGATGTGATCTTCGGCGCCCACACCGGGCTCGGCAGCGCCGCCTTCCCCGGGGACCTGTGGCGCCACCCGCCGATCGGGCGCACGTTGACGACGCGAATGTGGCTCGTCCGGGCCGCCGATCGTCCCCGCGAACCCCAAGAGCAGGTTCGGTGGCTCTACGGCTGGTGGAAGGAGCTCGATGCCTGGCTGGAGACCCAGGGGGACGAGACCTCCCCGCCCGAGGCGCGAGCCTGAAGCCGACTCCGAGCGGCTCGATCTCAGGAGTTGCCGGGTTCGCCCTTGCGGTCGACGCGTTAGTCTGTCCACATCCAGGAAGAACTGGGGTGGGGCGATCGGGGCGTCGAGGGCGGCGAAGACGTTCTGGGTCGCGAGCAAGGGCGCGTGTGAACCGTGCCCGAGGGTCTCACACCAGCCGAGATCGGCGTTCAACGCGCCTTCCGATTCAGGTGGCTCTCGAGCTCCCGTCGGTGTGATGACGGTCTCGAGCCGCGGCCGATGCGGACGCTCGCTTTCAGAGCCGCACCGGACGCTTCCTATCAACGGAGGGCAGCCGCCCCCTCCGGTCCCGCCGTCCCGGCTGCGCGAACGCTTGGTCGGCGAAGTGCCAGGCAGCCACGACCGGGTGCATGGCGAAGGCGACAGGCCGATCTCGTCGTTAGGCGGCGTTCGCACCGATGGTGCCCCAGCGCCGCGGCAAGCGCAGTCACGCGATAGCGCTCGCCGAGCCGCCGGGGCGGCAAACCGGGTCGAGGACTGTCGTATGCCTCTGGCGCGCCAGGGTTTCAATCGGGGAGCCCCGGGCGCCCTGGGCCGTCGAGGCGCGTTTCACGAGGCGTCCGTTGGCCACCCGCTGGGGAAGGGGACCGGTAGCCACTGAACGATCTCGAGCTGAGCTACTGGCCGCGGAGCACGAGATCTAGACGGTCCGGGCGCGCTTCTTGTCTTTGGGCTCTGAGCGCTCTTCGAGCTGGATTTCGCGCTCGGCGCCGGGCGTTCCGGCCTCTAGTTGCCGCGACCGTTCGCGCTCGGCGTTGACCTCAGCGCCTAGCAGGATGGCGACATTGGTGAGCCACATCCAGACCAGGAAGATGATGATCCCCCCCAGCGCGCCGTAGGTCTTGTTATAGGACCCGAAGTTCGCGACGTAGAACGCAAACGCCGCCGACGCGACCAGCCAGACCACGACCGCCAGCACGGCGCCGGGGAAGATCGACTTCAAACTGCGCAGCTTCGCGTTAGGTGAGGCGTAATACAGCAGCGCAATCATGAACATCACCACGATCAGCAGCACCGGCCACTTCGCGATGTCCCAGATGGTCACCGCGGTGCTGCCGATACCGATCGCCGAACCGACCTTCGTCGCCAGCGGGCCGGTCACGACCAGCGCCACCAGCACCAGCGCCAGCAACATCACGAGGACGAGCGTTACCAGCATCTGTAAGGGTCGAAGCTTGACGATCGAGCGGCCTTCTTCGACCTCGTAGATCACGTTAGAGGCCCGCATGAAGGCCCCGACGTAACCGGACGCGGTCCAGAGCGCGGCGACGATCCCGACGATCACCAGGATCCCGGCCGTGCCGCTGCTCTTGGTCAACCCTTCGATCGGAGCCTTGAACGTCTGCGCGGCCGACGCAGGTCCGATTGAGGAGACCAGTTGGGTCATCTCCTTAGTCACGGTCTGGGGGTCGCCGACCAGCCCGACGACCGCGACCAACGCCAGCAAAGCGGGAAAGATCGACAGCACCGCGTAATAGGTCAGGGCCGCTGCCGAGTCGGTGAGATTGTCCTCGGAGAACTCGGTGAACGTGCGCTTGAGCGTCTGCAGCCCCGACCCCTTACGAGCATGCGCCGGTCCCTCGGGCCGCCGCCCGGAACGCTGCTGATCGTTGCCCTCACTGGTCGGACCCATATCGCCTGAGGCTGTGCTGGACATGTTCATCCCTTTGTTGGTATGGGCGCCCGGGTAGGGGGCCGGCCGTCGAGCGCGCTGAAGAAGGCGTCGGCCGGCAAGCAGGCCTGTCGGACCGCCTCTGCCTCGAGCTCGAAACAGGGCACCTTCTGGCACCGCGACCGGGCGGCGCCGCCGCCCGTTAAGCAAAGCTTCACCCCTACAGACCAGCCGCCCTTCGATTTGGTTACAGAGTTGGTGCTCGGGGCACGCCGGACTCGATGCCTACAGCTCGAGCGAGCGAGGGTCGCCGAGCTGTTCGCATAGCCCTGGTG
>JBAPXO010000473.1:0-8349 GCA_049284255.1 Solirubrobacteraceae bacterium
CGGTACAGGCGCGCAGCGCGTCCTTGACCGGCTGCGAGGCAATCGCCGGCTCGAGCTCGGAGCCCGGCAGTCCGACGTCCTCGGCGATCGCGATCAGCGCCGGCAGGCCGGTGATGTCCTCGCCCTCGGCAAACGACCTGCGAAACGCCTCCGCGGCGAACTGCTCGCCGGCTCCCTCGCCCAGCGCCCAGGTGGCGGCCCGCATGGCGTCCAGGCCGTTGCCCGGCCAGCCCGGCGGGAACACGAGCTTGGGGAGTCCGTAGCGGGCGGCCCGCTCGTGGAGCTCGTCGATCCGGCCCTCCCGTTCCGGCCCCTGCGACCACGAGCCGTAGCCGCGGCGCGCGAAGATCGCGCCCAGGAGGATGGGGGCGAGCTCGGGCATCTGTCCGAACACCGCCCGGGCGCGTTCGAAGGCGAGGTAGGCATACGGAGATCCGAGATCGAAGTACAGCGTGGCCACAGGCCCAATCATGTTGGGCGAGCCGGCGGCCGTCAAACGTTCCCGCCTAACGCGGAGCCGTCTCAAGATTTGGACCCAGCTGGGGGCCGCGGGCGAACACCCAGGCGCGAAGGGCGCCGTATCGCGTGATCGTGGCGAGCACGCTGGCGCTCACGAGCACGGCCACCTCCAGCAGGCGCGGCGCCCGGGGGTCCAGGCCCTGCAAGAGCGCGAGCGCTCCGGCGGTCAGCCCGAGGGCGAGCAGGTATACGAGCGCTCCGGCGGCGTGCTGGCGCACCAACCCGGCGCGGCCGCGGATCCCGAACGTAAGGCGGCGGTTGGCCTGGGTGTTGGCGACCGCGGTCAGCGCCAGCGCCAGCGCGTTGGCGCAGCCGGCGCCGAGTGGGCCGCGCAGCAGCAGGTACAAGAGCGCGTAGGCGAGCGTCGAGAGGGCGCCGATGCCCAAAAAGCGCGCCAGCGGGGTGGCGAAACGCAGTCGGGCGACGCCCCGCAGGTCGGCCAGAGCCGTAGCGAGGATGTCGACCCGGGAGTCGGGGTCATCGACCCAGTCGACGGCCACCTCGTGGATGCGCAGCCCTCGGCGCTGGGCGAGGACGAGGAGCTCGGTGTCAAAGAACCAGCCGTCGTCGCGGATTTCGGGCAGCAGCTCGCGCGCCACATCGGCGCGGATCGCCTTAAAGCCGCACTGGGCGTCGGAGAAGCGAGCCCCGAGCGCGAGCGTCAGCACGCGGTTGTACGAGCGGGAGATGAGCTCGCGCTTGGGCCCGCGGGTCACCCGCGCGCCGGCCGCCAGACGACTCCCGATCGCCACCTCGCTGTGGCCGGACACGAGTGCCGAAAGCAACGGCGCCAGCGCCCGCAGGTCGGTCGACAGGTCGACGTCCATGTAGCAGAGGACGTCGGCCTCGCTGGCCGTCCAGGCGGCGCGCAGCGCCCGTCCGCGGCCCTTGGCGTCGAGGTGCAGGACCGTCGTGTGCGAGAGCTCGAAGGCGAGCCCGCGCGCGACCTGCAGGGTGGCATCGGTGCTGGCGTTGTCGGCGATGACGATCCGCCACGCGAGCGGGAGCTCGGCGTTGAGGAAGGCGTGCAGCCGGCGGATCGAGGACTCGAGTCCCGCCTGCTCGTTGTAGACCGGGATGACGATGTCGACGCGTGGCGCGGGCTGGGCCCATGCGGGGGGCTCGAGCTCGAGGCGCGATGAGGCGGTGGAGTTCATGGGGATCGCTCGCGGCTTTGGGGGTCGGCGTGACCTGCTGCGATCAGCATCGCCCCCGATCCCAAGACGCCGCTATGAGGCGTCTAAGACCGACGTCTGAAGTGCGATAGCGTGCTGGCGCATGACCGCGATCCCCAGGCTCGCCGGCCCGTTCTTCGTCCTCGCCGGCGCGAATCACTTCGTGAACCCCAAGCCCTACCGCCAAATCATGCCGCCTTACGTCCCCGCCCATCAGGCGATGGTCTACGCCAGCGGCGTGGCCGAGATCGCCGGCGGTGTCGGCCTGATCACCGAGCGCGGGCGGCGCGTGGGCGGGTGGTGGCTGCTCGCCACCCTGGCAGCGATCTTCCCTGCCAACCTGCACATGGCGCTCCATCCCGAGGACTTCCCAAAGGTTCCGGGCGGACAGGTCGCCCTGTGGGCGCGGTTGCCCTTCCAGGGCCTGTTCGCCGCCTGGGTGGCCAGCGCCATGCGCCGGTGATCGGTCAGCGCGTCCGCCGCCGCGAGGATCCGCGGTTTCTCACCGGCAACGGCCAATATGTCGACGACCTCCAGCTCGAGGGGGCGTTGCATGCCACCTTCGTCCGTTCGGAATGGGCTCACGCCCGGATCGCCTCGATCGACGTCTCAGAGGCCGCCGCCTTTCCGGGCACGCAGGTCTTCACCGCCGCCGACATCGATCTGGGCAAGATGGCGCCGCCCTTCGGAGGTGGAGAGGACGACCGCGCCCACCGGCCGTGCCTGGCGACCGACAAGGTTCGCTTCGTCGGGGAGGCCGTCGCCGTCGTGCTGACCGAGACCCGCGAGCAGGGGGTCGACGCAGCTGAGCTCGTGGTCGTCGACTACGACGAACTTCCGGTTGTCACCGATGCCGCCGAGGCGCTGCGCGACGAGGTGATCCTGTTCGAGGACCTCGGCACCAATGTCTGCATGGCCGACGGACCCACGGCTCCATCCGACGACTTGTTCGCTGACTGTGAGGTGATCACCTCGGGCACGGTTGTCAGCCAGCGCATTCATGTCGCGCCGATCGAGCCGCGCGCGACCGCCGCGGTCTTCGAGGACGGACGGCTGACCGCCTGGATCTCGACCCAGACGCCCCACCAGGATCGCGATCACCTGGCCGCGATCCTCGGTCTCGAACCCGATCGGGTTCGCGTGGTGGGGCCTGACGTCGGCGGCGGCTTCGGCGGCAAGGGCCTGCTGGTCGAGGATGCGGTCCTCGCCTGGCTGGCGAAGGCCACCGGCCGGCCCGTGCGCTGGGCCGAGACCCGCAGCGAGCACATGGTCGCGATGGGTCACGGCCGCGGGCAGCGGATGGAGTTCCAGCTCGGCGGCGATCGCGATGGCCGCATCCGGGCGCTCTACCTGCGGCTGCTCCAGGACGCCGGGGCCTATCCCTGGATCGGCGCGTTTCTTCCGAACCTGACCCGGCTGATGGCGAGCGGGGTTTACGAGATCCCTCGGATCGAGGTCCGCTTTGACTCGGTGGTCACCAACACCACCCCTACGTCCGCTCTGCGCGGCGCCGGTCGGCCCGAGGCCACCCAGGTGCTCGAGCGGGCCGTCGACACCTTCGCCTCCGACGTTGGCCTTGATCCGGCCGAGGTTCGCCGGCGCAACTTCATCGGCCCCGATCGCTTCCCGTATGAGACCGCCACGGGGGCGCTCTACGACATCGGCGACTACGGTCGCGCGCTTGACGAGGCGCTGCGGGTCGCCGGTTATCAGGAGCTGCGCGAGGAGCAGACCCGGCGGCGCGAGGCCGGCGATCCCCGGCTGCTCGGGATCGGTCTCAGCACCTATGTCGAGATCACCAATGGCAACTCCGAAAGCGAGTTCGGAGCCGTTGAGATCACGGCGGAGGGCGACGCCATCCTCAAGACGGGCTCGTTCTCGCACGGCCAGGGCCACGAGACGACGTTCGGCCAGATCGTCGCCCAGCAGCTCGGGCTGCCGCTCGAGCGCGTGACCGTGGTGAAGGGCGATACCGATCAGGTAGCGCGTGGGACGGGGACGTACGGCTCTAAGTCGACCCAGATCGGCGGCGCCGCGGCTCGTCAGGCCTCCGAGGAGCTGGTCGAGAAGGCCAAGGAGCTGGCCGCGCAGGAGCTCGAGGCCGACTCTCGCGACATGGTGCTCGAGCTTGGGGCCGGCACCTTCCACGTCACCGGCGCCCCGAGCCCGTCGCTGAGCTGGAGCGATCTGTCGGGGCGCCTGGCGAGCGCCGGACGCCTGCACGAGCTCAGCATCGAGACCGAGTTTGAGCCGCCCCAGTCCACGTTCCCGTTCGGAGCGCACCTGGTCGTCGTCGAGGTCGACTCCGAGACCGGGGCGGTCGACCTGCAGCGCGTCGTGGCCGTCGACGACGCCGGGACGATCATCAACCCGCTGATCGCCGACGGCCAGATCCACGGTGGGGTGGCGGCCGGCCTCGCTCAGGCGCTATTCGAGGAGCTGGCCTTCGACGAGGACGGTAATCCGCTGTGCGCCAACTTCGTGACCTACTGCATCCCCGGGCCGCCTGAGTTTCCGTCCTTCGACGTGATCCGGATCGAGACCCCCACCCCTGTCAATCCTTTGGGCGCCAAGGGGATCGGGGAGTCGGGCACGATCGGCTCGACCCCGGCGGCCCACAACGCCGTGATCGACGCCCTCGCGCATCTCGGCGTCCGCAACATCGACATGCCCGCCAACGGCGAGCGGGTGTGGCGGGCAATCCAGGCCGCCGCGGCTAGCGGCAGTTAGGCGGCGGCGAGCCCGGGTCCGGCTGACGGCGGTCAGCCGGCGGCGTGCCCGAGCCCGGGCTTCCGTACCCTGCCGGTTCGTGGCTCGTGACCCGGAACAGCTTCCCGCCCGCGCCGAAGGCGTCCGCGCCTTCACCCAGACGCGCCAACCCGGCTTCGCCGACTGTGCCCCCTCGGGACGGGTGCGCCTCGACGGCCTGGCCCGGTGGCTGCAGGACGTCGCCTATGCCGATGTCGAAGACGCCGGCCTTGCACAGGCGGCGGTGTGGGTGGTGCGCCGGACGCGGATTCGCGTGAACCGCTTCCCGCGCTTCGGAGAGCACTTCGCGCTTACGACCTTCTGCAGCGGCCTCGGGCGGATGTGGGCCGAGCGCCGTACCGACATCATCGCCCAGGGAAGGGAAGATGCCGACGTCGAGGCGGTCTCACTCTGGGTGCATCTAGACGCCGAGCACTGGCGCCCCTCGCCGCTGAGCGAGTTCGAGGTGCAGAAGTACACGGGGTCGGTTGCGCATCGCCGCGTGACCGCCCGCTTGCGCCACCCCGCGCCGGGGACGTTTGACGGCGGCGCTTCGTGGACGTTTCGCGCCACCGAGTGCGACATCGCCGATCACGTCAACAATGCCGCCTACTGGCTACCGCTTGAGGAGGAGCTGCTGACCTCCCGGGACCTTGAGTGCATCGACGTCGAGATGGAGTACCGCGCGCCCGCCCAGCCCGGAACCAAGCGCGTGCTCGCCAACGGCGCGCGGCGCTGGATCGTGGGCGACGACGAGGAGGTTCACGCCTCGATCGCGCTCAACGCCGTCGCTTACGTCGTCGATGCCCACGACCCCGATGCTCACGACCCCGATGCTGGGGACCCCGATGCCCACGACCCCGATGCTCAGGACGCTGAGCGCGATGGCGGCTGACGTCGAGGCGATCCTGCGCGGCGCCCGCCGGCCGCTGATCATCGGCATGGGCGGAGGCGGCGACGTCGTCGGCGCCCTGGCGACCGCCGAGTCGATGCGGCTGCTCGATGGTGCCGAGCCGCTCGTCGGGGGTGTGACCTGGGAGCGGCGTCCCATCGATCCCGCCGCGGGTCCGCGGCGCAGCGAGGAGGTCGAGCAGGCTCGCGAGCTCGCCGACGGTGTGATGCTGGCGGGGCCGACCACGCGTGTGCGCGGTAGCGAGGTCTACTTCGCCGAGTCCCGCATGGCCGCCTACCTTGACCGCCCGACGCTGCTCATCGACGTCAACAGGGGCGCGCCCAGCGTGGCTTCCGGGCTCTGGCAGGCGATCGACGAGCTCGAGCGTGACCTCACGGTGTTCGTCGACGTCGGAGGTGATGTGCTCGCGCGCGGGGATGAACTCGGGCTGCGCAGCCCGCTGTGTGACTCGGTGATGCTGGCGGCGGCCGCGCTGCTCGGGCGCCGTGGCCATCCGGTCCTGCTCGGGGTCTTCGGGATCGGATGCGACGCTGAGCTCACCCCCGACGAGGTCCTGGAGCGGCTTTCCCTGGTGGCCGCCGCCGACGGACTGTGCGGGGCGCGGGGGCTGACCGAGCCCGTCGCCCGCAGTCTTGAGGGCTCGCTTGAGCTCGTGCCCACCGAGGCCAGCGCCCAGGCGGTGCGGGCGTTTCGCGGCGTCAGCGGCGAGGTGCGGATCCGTGGCGGCGAGCGTCGCCTGGAGCTCAGCCCGCTGGCCGCGCTGACCTACTACCTCGACGTCGAGGCGACCCTGGCCAGCGCCGGCGGGCTGGCCCGCCTGGTGATCGACGCGCCCGACCTCGAGCACGCCAACGATGCGCTGCACGCCGCCGGGGTACGTACCGAGCTCGATCTTGAGCGCAGAGCCGCGGGGGAGCCGGGCTGGGAAGCGCCTCGGGACTAGGTCGTGAAGACGATCTTGCCGACCTGCTCGCCGTCGAGCATCGACTGAAAACCCTGCCGGGCGTCGGCGAGCGGCATCGTGGCGTGGATCGCGGGACGGATGTCGCGCTCCAGGCAAAAGCGGATCAGCCGCTCGAGCTCGTCTCGTGTCCCCATCGTGGAGCCGATCACCGAGAGCTGGAGGAAGAAGACACGGTTGAGCTCGGACGGGGGAGCCTGGCCCGAGGTGGCGCCTGAGACCACGATCTTGCCGCCCGGCTTGAGCGAGCGCACCGAGTGGGCCCACGTGGCCTGGCCGACGGTCTCCATCACGGCGTCCACGCGGTCGGGCAGCCGGGCGCCGCTCTCGAACGCCTGGTCCGCGCCGAGGGCCAGCACCTCCTCGCGCTTTGACTCAGACCGGCTCGTGACCCAGACCCGAGCCCCTGCGGCCGAGCCGAGCACGGTCAGCGCGGTCGCGACGCCGCCGCCTGCGCCCTGGACGAGCACCGTCATCCCGGGGACCACCTCCCCGCGCGTGAACAGCATCCGGTATGCGGTGAGCCACGCCGTCGGCAGGCAGGCGGCGTGCTCGAAGGAGAGCGCTTCGGGCTTGGGGACGACGTTGCGCTTAGGCACCGCGACCTTCTCGGCCAGCGTGCCCGGGTAGCGCTCGGAGAGCAGCGAGCGCCGGGGATCCAGCGTCTCGTCGCCGCGCCAATCGTCACGAGTGATGACGGCGTGGATCACGACCTCGTTGCCTTCCTCGTCGATCCCGGCGGCGTCGCAGCCGAGGATCATCGGCAGCCGGTCGGCGCTCAGCCCCACGCCGCGAAGCGACCACAGGTCGTGGTGGTTGAGTGCGGCGGCCGTGACCTTGACCGTTGTCCAGCCCTCCTCTGGCTCGGGATCGGGGCGCTGGTCGATCTTGAGCCCGCGCAGCGGGTCGTCGGGATCGATCTCTGTGGCAAAGGCGGCGAGCATGGCGACAACCGGCACGCTACCCGCGGGGGGCTGTGCGCAAATCATCGTCGGGCGGGGGTGCGACAATCGGACCATGTCCCGGGTCGTGGCCGCATCCAGCGCTCAGCTCGACGCGGCACCCGATCGGGTGCTTGAGTTCCTGCGCGACTACCGGGATTCGCGGCAGCGGATCCTCACGGACAACTTCACCGCCTACCGCGTCGAGCAGGGCGGCAAGGGGGAGGGGACCGTCTACGCCTACCACTTCGCGGCGGGCGGACGGGAGCGCGACTACCGCCTGCACGTCACCGAGAACGCCGGCGGTCTGCAGGAGCAGGACCAGATGTCCTCGTTCGTGTCCACCTGGACGGTGGCGGCCTCCCGCGCCGGGAGCCTGGTGACGATCGAGAGCTCGTGGGAGGGAGCCGGCGGGGTCGGGGGCTTCTTCGAGCGCCTGTTCGCGCCGATCGGGCTACGCCGGATCTACGGGCAGATGCTCGAGCGCCTCGGCGCTGCGGTCACGGCCTGAGCCGGCGGGGCCGAGGGACGGTCCGCCCGTGGCGGTCGCGCACCTGGGCCGCGCGACAGCCGGGTGGAAGGGATCTCAGCTGGCGAGCCCGGCGCGAGCAGGGTCTGCGGCAGTGGTCGTCATGCTCTCGGCGCTCAGCGGGGTGATCTCGCCGACCTCAACTCCTCCGCCGCGAGCGATCAGCGGGCAGCCGGCTGCCATCTCGACCGCGGCCTGAAGGTCGTCGGCGCTGATCACCGAGTAGCCGCCGAGCGCGGTCTCGGGGCCGCACTCTCCGACGGTGCTGCTCTCGTAGGTCGGGTTGCCGCCGTCGACGATGTCCTCGCCGATGACCCCAAACCAGGACTGCCAGGCGGCCATCCCCTCCGGGGTCGGAGGGGTGCGCTGATCGGGGGTGCGGTAGCTGAACAAGTAGGTCGACATGCTGAGCTCCTTTGCTCTTGACCGGCTGGTGCCGGCGTCGGTAGGGACGGAGCACTTGTGGCTCCACACCTTCAGACACCGCGCTGCCGCGGAAGCAATCGGTCGATAACGTCAGCGGGTGGCGCGCATTGTGCGTCGGCTCGGACGCCGGAGCGGCT
>JBAPXO010000474.1:0-4564 GCA_049284255.1 Solirubrobacteraceae bacterium
GCCGGAGACCGTGGGGACACTCTCCACATACTGGGAAACGCCGGAATTACCGGGAGGTGCGATCGTCGTGCGTCCCTTGGCGAGCGCCGAGGGAGCGAGGATGCCGAGCAGGCTGGCGAAAACAACCATGCTGAGGAGCGTTCGCTTCATCTCCCCCAAGATACGGTCGGCGTATCCCAGGGCTGACAGAGCGACGCTCCTCAGCCGTCCGAATGGTCGCTCAGACTCCGAACGACTCGCGCACCTCGGTGAGGCGGAGATGGTTGCCCGAAGGGTCGCGGAAGCCCGCGTCTACGCCGTAGGGACGATCCTCGGGCTCCTCGACGAATTCGACTCCCCGGCCCTTAAGCTCCTCGAAGCTCGCGCGGCAATCATCCGTGCTCAGGAACACCGTGAAACCGGCCCCGCGGGCCATCAGGTCACGGATCTTCTGCACGGTGTCGGCCTCGAAGATCGGCGGTCCCGGGATCGCCATGAGGACGATCGAGACGTCCTCCTGTCCAGGAGGCGCGACCGTCAGCCACCGGAAGTTCCCTAGTTCCGGGACGGTGACATCGGCGCGGACCTCCATACCGATCTTCTCGGTATAGAACGCGCGCGCCTCATCCTGGTCGTTGACCCAGAGCTGTGCGTTGGCGATCTTGATCATCTGCTTCCTCCTGATGGACGGGGTGAACACGCCCGCAAAGCTAGGTGCTTCAGACCGCGTTGTCTTCTTCAAACGTGCTGCGTTGCGGGCGTCCGTAGGCGCGCCACACGCAGGCCGGGATCAGCGCCTGCTGGGAGGCCGGAGGGTGCGCCGCGCGGTAGGCGCGCGGGGACATCCCGTAGGTCCGCGTGAAGCTCGTGGTGAACGACCCGAGGCTGCTCAGCCCGACTGAAAAGCAGATCTCGGTCACCGAGTGGTCGGTGTTGCGCAGCAGAGCCGCCGCGCGCTCCAGCCGGCGCGTCAGCAGGTAGGCGTGGGGTGTCTCGCCGAAGGCCTCGCGGAAGGCGCGGCTGAAATGGGCTCGAGACAGGCCTGCGGCAGCCGCCAGATCATCGACTTCGAGCGCTTCGAAGTACCTCGCGTCGGCGAGGTCTCTGGCTCGCAGGAGGTGGCGGGCCGTCGGCGCAAAGATCATGGCGAGTCCGAGTATTGCTCAGATCGCGGCGGTTAGCCCAGAGCCGCGTCGAGGATCGCTCCTGGAAGGCCTTCGCGGATCAGGGCATGCACGGCGTCGAGGTCTGCGGCGGGGGGCCGGTCCTGGGTGAGCGGTGCCACGCGCTCGCGCACGGCCGCATATAGCGATCCCACGGCGGCGCCGGGCGCGCCGGGGTCGCAGTCAAGTGCCTGGCACGCGCACAGGAGCTCGCTTGCGACGACCTTCTCCAGGCGCTCGGTGGCATCGAGCGCCATCAGGGCAGCGGTCATCCCCATCGAGACGTGGTCCTCCTGGTTGTCGGAGGTGGGGATGCTGTCGGTGCTCACGGGGTGGGCGAGGGCCCGGAGCTCGGCGACCAGGGCCGCCGCCGTGTACTGGACCACCATGTAGCCGCTGGAGGTGCCGGCGTCGGCGGTCAAGAACGCGGGCAGCCGGCCATTGAGTGACGGCGAGAGCAGGCGGAAGGTTCGGCGCTCGGAGATCGAGCCCAGGTCGGCGAGCGCGAGTTTGAGGGTGTCGAAGGCCAGCGCCAGACTCTGGCCGTGGAAGTTGCCCGCCGAGATCACCTCGGGAGGGTCGTCGAACACCAGCGGGTTGTCGGTGACGGCGTTGAGATCGGCGTCGACGAGCTCTGAGAAGAACCGGAACGCCTCGCGAGCGGCTCCCTGCACCTGGGCGGCGCAGCGCAGCGAGTAGGCGTCCTGCAGGCGCGCCGACCCCGGCCCGGCCGTCCGGGTCGAACCCCGAAGCGCCGCCCGGATGTTGGCAGCGCTGGTCTGCTGGCCCTCGATCGCGCGCAGGCGATGGACGCGGGGTGCAAACGCCGGCAGCGCTCCGCGCAGGGCGTCGACGGTGGACGCCGTTACCACGTCGATCGCGTCGAGCAGCCGCGCCACCCTGACCGACACCAGGGCGCCGATGGCGCTCATGAAATGGGTGCCGTTGATGAGTGCCAGCCCCTCCTTGCTCTCCAGCTCGAGCGCCGGGACGCCGAGCGCGGCGAGCACCTCGGCGCCGGCGACCAGCCGGCCCTGCGGATCGAACGCCTCACCTTCCCCGAGCAGCGGCAGAAACGCGTGCGCGCTGGGGGCCAGATCGCCGCTGGCGCCGAGCGAGCCGGTGCGGGGGACCCGGGGCACATACCCGGCATTGAGCATCGCCGCCACCCGCTCCACGACCACTGGACGCACTCCGGAATGACCGAGCAGCAGCCCGTTGAGGCGCACCGCCATGGCGGCGCGGACGATCTCCGGGGGCAGCACATCTCCCGTCCCCGCGGCGTGGCTGCGCAACAGGTTGACCTGGAGGTGGCGCTGGAGTTCGGGCGCCACCGTGTTGGAGACCAGCGCGCCAAAGCCGGTGCTGATCCCGTACACGGCGGTGCCGGTACTGAGGATTCGCTCCAGCGTGCGCCGGTTGGTGGCCACGCGCTCCAGCGCGTCGGCGTCGAGCTCGAGATGGGCGCCGCCTCCGATGGCCGCGACCTGCTCTCGGGAAACGGAGCCGGTCAGGATCACTCTCTCCATCGACCCACCGTCTCAGGCATTCCGGCGGCTGAGGATTTGGCGGTTTTCAGGCGTTGCGCTCCGCCCAACGCCGGTAGACCGCCAGCGCGTCGTCGCGGCGCTCGAAGGCCATCGGCAGTCGGCGCTCCTGGTAGGGCTTGGGGTACTCGGCGTAGAACGTGTCGAGCTCGAAGTACTTGCGGTCGTCGCGGTAGTAGGCGACGTAGTCCTCACGGGCGGTCACGAACACGAACCGATCGGGGCTGCAGTAGTACAGAGCTCCGAGGCACATCGGACACGGGTGGGCGAGAGCGTAGACCTCGCACCCCTCCAGATTCTCGGTCCCCAGCGCCATGCAGGCCGCGCGGATCGCCAGCACCTCGGCGTGCGCCGTCGGATCGTGCGTCTGAGCGACGCGGTTGGGGCTCTCGGCCACGATCTCGCCGTCACGCGCAACCACACACGCAAACGGCCGCCCGCCCTCCTCGACGTTGGCGCGAGCGAGCTCGATCGTGCGCGTGATGAGGCCTTCCTGATCCACCGCGGACAGCCTAGTCGGCCCCGCAACGTTCCGCCCGAACCGCCTGGCGCCACGTTATGCCTGCTAGCGTGGTGCCCCAGCGGTCGAACCTCGGCCGCGAGGCAGCTCGCTTGGGTCCCGCAGACAGCGGTTCGGGTCAGCCATAAGCCTCCCGAATCGTTCGCGGCCCCGCGCCGCCAAGGAGTTTCACATGTCAAAGCAGTCCTTCGCCGATCTCGGCGTGTCCAGCGCCGTGGTCGGTGCCCTTTCCAAACAAGGCGTCTCGGAGCCGTTCGCCGTGCAGCGCCTCGTGATCGGCGACGTCCTCGCCGGCCGCGACGTGCTCGCCCGCTCGCCCACAGGCTCGGGCAAGACCCTGGCCTTCGGGGTCCCGCTCGTCGACCGGATCCAGTCAGACGGTCCGCGTCCGGCAGCGCTCATTCTGGCCCCCACCCGCGAGCTGGCCACCCAGATCGCGCTCGACATCCGCGCCATCGCTCACGCCCGTGCGCTTCGCGTGACCGCGGTCTACGGCGGCGCTGGCCTGGTCAAGCAGGCGCGGGAAGCCGCCACCTCACACATTCTCGTCGCCACCCCCGGGCGCCTCGAGGATCTGCTGGCCCGTCGCGCCTTCCGGCTCGACGCGATCCGCACGCTCATCCTCGATGAGGCCGACCGGATGCTCGATATGGGCTTCAAGCCCGCGGTCGACCGGATCGTCCGCGCGTGCCCGTCGTCGCGCCAGACGCTGTTCTTCTCGGCGACGCTCGACGGCGACGCCGGCCGCACCGCTCGCCAGTACACCACCAACCCCGTCACCCATGAGCACGGACCCACGCAGCGCCGGGCCGCGGCCGACGTCGAGCACCGGTTCGTCTCGATCACCGAGGACCGTCTCGAGGCGCTCGTCTCAGAGCTCGGGCGCGACCGCGAGCTGGCGCTCGTGTTCGTGCGCACCAAGCACGGCGCCGACCGGGTGGTCAAGCGCCTGCGCGCCCGAGGCGTCGAGGCGGTCGCCATGCACGGCAACAAGTCCCAGCGCCAGCGCGAGACGGCGCTCGCTCGGTTTGAATCCGGGAAGGTCTCAACGCTCGTGGCCACCGATGTGGCCGCCCGGGGAATCGACATCAGTGGGATCTCCCACGTCATCAACTTCGACCCGCCCGGCGACCACGAGAGCTACGTGCATCGGGTGGGCCGCACCGGCCGCGCCGGACGCCAGGGGGTGGCGATCACGCTCGTCGGCCACGACCAGCGGCGTGAGCTCGCCGGGCTCGCCGACCAGCTGGGGATCGACCATGGCCTGGGTTCGCACGGCTCCGAACCGCGCACTTCACGCGGTAACGGCCGGCCCCACGCGGCGCCGGCGCCCAAGGGGCGCGACGGCGCTAGCT
>JBAPXO010000475.1:0-9527 GCA_049284255.1 Solirubrobacteraceae bacterium
GACCTGGCCACAATGGCTTGAACTGGCGCACGCCTGCGAGCGCCACGGGATATCGACCCTGTTCCGCTCCGACCACTACCTCAACCTCGACGGCCAGCACCCCGAGCGCGGGGCGCTCGACGCCTGGGGGACGCTGTGCGCTCTGGCCGCCGCGACCTCCACGCTGCGCCTGGGGACGATGGTCTCGCCGGCCAGCTTCCGTCACCCCTCGGTGCTCGCCAAGCTCGTCACCACCGCCGACCACGTCTCTGGCGGTCGCATCGAGCTCGGGCTCGGAGCCGGGTGGCACGAGCGCGAACACGAGGCCTACGGCTTTCCGTTTGCCGACACCCGCACCCGGATGGACGTGCTTGAGGAACAGCTCCAGGTCGTCCTCGGCAACTGGTCGGGCCCGGAGGCGTTCTCGTTCTCAGGCGACCACTACACCCTGCGCGACCTCGACGCCCAGCCCAAACCCGTTCAGGAGCCCCACCCGCCGCTGATCATCGGCGGGACCGCCGGCCCCCGGAGCGCCCGGCTCGCCGCCACCTACGCCGACGAGTACAACACCGTGTTCCCGACCGTCGAGGACGTCCGTGCCCGCGGTGAGCGGGTCCGCGAGGCGTGCGAGCGGGCCGGGCGCGATCCGCTCCCCCTGTCGGTCATGACCGGCGTTCTCGTGGCCTCCGACGAGGGCGAGCTGCGCGACCGCGCGCGGCGACTGGGCGAGAAGATGGGCTCTGACCCCAACGGACTTGTCGACGATCCTCCGTCGGGCTGGATTGTGGGCACGCTCGGACAGGCCGCCGAGCAGCTCTCGGCCCTGGCCGAGGCCGGGGTCAGCCGCGTCATGTGCCAGCAGCTGCTCCACGACGACCTCGACCACGTCGAGCTCCTGGGGAACCTCGGCGCGTCTACTTGAATGAATCTCATGCCCACCAAGGACCAGGTAACCGAGGCGCTTCGCGCCGTCATCGATCCCGAGCTCCGGCGCGACATCGTCGAGCTCGAGATGGTCCGTTCGATCGACATACACCCCAACGGGGTGGTCGATGTCATGGTTTCGCTGACGACCGCCGGGTGCCCGATCCGCAGCCACTTCCAGACCGGTGTCGGCCAGGCGGTGCGCGAGCTCGAGGGCGTCACCGGCGTCAACATCAGCTTCGACGTCCTCTCGGACACCGAGAAGCAGGGTCTACAGCGCAAGCTCGGCCGGGGCACACTCCCCGAGGGCGCGTTGGCCCAGGTCCGCAACGTGATCTGCATCGGCTCGGGCAAGGGCGGCGTCGGTAAATCCAGCGTGACCGCCAACCTCGCCGCGGCGCTGGCTGCCGACGGGAAGCAGGTCGGAGTCCTCGACGCCGACGTGTGGGGCTACTCCCAGCCGCGGATGCTCGGGGTCGGCTCCGAGCGGCCCAAGGTCAACGCGGAGCGCAAACTCATTCCGATCGCCGCCCAGGAGGGCATCAGCGTCATGTCGATCGGTTTCTTCGTCGAGCAGGACGCCGCCGTCGTCTGGCGCGGGCCGATGCTCCACAAGGCGCTGCAGCAGTTCCTCGAGGACGTCGACTGGGGCGAGCTCGACTACCTGCTGATCGACCTTCCGCCGGGCACCGGCGACGTCTCGATGACTCTCGCCCAGCTGCTCCCGCAGGCCAAGTTCCTGATCGTCACCACCCCGCAGCCGGTCGCCCAGAAGGTGGCCGCCCGCTCGGCCGAGATGGCCAACAAGCTCAAGCTTGAGATCGCCGGGGTGATCGAGAACATGTCCGGCTTCATGACCCCCGGAGGCGAGCGCTTCCAGATCTTCGGCGAGGGTGGCGGTCAGCTGCTGGCCGAGCAGCTCGACGTGCCGCTGCTGGCGAAGATCCCCCTGACGATGCCCCTACGCGAGCAGTCTGACTCCGGCGTCCCACTGGTCTTCTCAGACCCCGACGATCCCGCCGCCCAAGCGCTTCGCCAGGGCGCCCGCGGACTGATCGCCCTGTCGCCGATCGAGCTCCCCGTGATGCAGGAGCCGGCGGCAGCCGCGGCCCCCCGGCCCGCCGGGATGTCGCTCCCGATGGCCTAAGCGCCGACGCGGGAGACCGAGTCGGACATGCCGCCTTCTCGGGGGCGACGTGGATGGCGATTCCGGGCGACGTGGATGGCGATTCCGACCTGTGATGTCGGATTGTGCGCCCACGTCGGACATGGCGCTTCGCGGCTGCGGCGGCTCCGAGGCCACGGGCATGTCACTCCCAATGGCCTAGTTGCGGTAGCCGACGATGATCCACTCACTCGTTCCTCGCGCGGATGCGCGGGAACGATGAGGGACTCATCGTCGCGACTTCCTACGGTTTGTAGTAATCGGAGTTGAGCTTGGTGTAGTGCTGCCACTCGTCGGGCAGCTGGTCCTCGGCAAAGCAGGCATCGACGGGGCAGGCCTCGACGCACGCGTCGCAGTCGATGCATTCCTCGGGGTCGATGTAGAGCATCTCGACCTTGTCGTAGTCGGGCTCGTCGGGCGTCGGATGGATGCAGTCGACGGGGCAGACCTCCACGCACGAATTGTCCTTGGTGCCAATGCAGGGCTCGGCGATTACGTAGGCCATGTGTGTCGGGTTCCTCTGTCTGTGATTCGGTTCTGGCAAGCAACCGGCACGTCGCCGGACGAAGTGGGCATTCTAGGGACCGCGCGCCGGCGGTAGCCTCCCGCCGGTGCTGCTGATGACCGGCGCGACTGGGTTGGTCGGGCGCCGGCTGCTGCGCCGCCTGATCGCGACGAACGTGGAGGTGCGCTGCCTGGTCAGGGATCCCGGCCGGATGGGGCCGGAGCGCGCCCGGGCGCAGGTCGCCCTCGGCGATCTCGGCGACTATCGCTCGTTCCCCGCCGCTGTGCGCGGCGTGGACACCGTCGTGCACCTGGCAGCGTCGATCCGCGATCAACCCCAGGGGTCAATCGAGGAACTGAGCGCAACGGCCACTGAGCGCCTCGTTGAGGCCGCCGAGCGCGCTGGCGTCAGGCGCTTCGTGTTCTTCTCCACGCTGAGCGCTTCGACGCGCAGCCCCGTCCGATTCATGCGCGCCAAGGCGTTGGCCGAGCGTGCCGTGGTTGAGTCCGGGCTTGAGCAGACGGTGTTCGCGCCGTCGATTATCTACGCGCCGGACGATCCCTACCTCAAGCTGCTTCGGCGGATGTCGTGCCTGCCGGTGATGGCGATTCCGGGCTCGGGCGACGCGCAATTTGAGCCGATCTGGGCCGAAGACGTCGTCGATTGCGTCATGGCCGTGCTCCCCGGGGACGGTGAAGAGGCGAACTCGGTGGGCATCCGCTACGAGCTGGCCGGACCGGAGATCCTCACCCACCGTCAGATCGTCGCCACTGCACTGGCCTCGTTTCACCGCCGCCGGCGCATCGTCGAGATCCCGAGACCGGTGACCCGCGCCGGCCTCAAGGCCGTCGAGCTCGTACAGGGCTCAAAGGCGTTTGCCACCTGGGATGAGGCCGAGCTGCTCGAGGTCCCGCTGGTATCCAGAGACGGGATCGCCGACGCGCAGATCCTCGGGGTCAGCCCGAGGCCGATGGCGGCCGTGCTCGGCGCGACATCCCTCCGCGGCCCCGACTAGGCCGCCTGCGTCAGACCCCGGCCGGCGCGGGCCGCCGCGCTGCCCAGGGAAGGGCCCGCTCGACCTGATTTGCCAACGCCAACAGCAGGTCCTCACGCGCCGGCCGGCCGATCAGCTGCACGCCGATCGGGAGACCGTCCTCGCTCTGGTAGAGCGGGAGCGAGATCGCCGGCTGTCCGGTGACGTTGACGATCGCCGTGTAGGGCGTGAAATGCCCCGAGCGCCGGTAGTTGCCCCAGGGGTCCGGGCCACGACCGTGGATCTCGCCGATCTTCACCGGGGGCACCGCGAGCGCCGGCGTCACGACGGCATCGAAGTCCGCCAGGAACGAGACGATGTCGCGCGCAACCCGCTCTAGGCGCCCCTGCGCGCTCAGCAGGCTCAGCGTGTCCTCTGAGCGAGCCCGCTCCCACATCGTCCAGGTCAGGGGCTCGACGTCGTCCTCGGTGGGCTCGCGGCCGGCCAGCCGGCCGCCGATCAGCGTCGTCATCGAAACCCCCGGCCCGAACGCCCGGGTGAAGTCGGGCAGCAGATCGAGGCCTGACCACGGCGGGGTGATCGGCTCCACCCGGTGCCCGAGGGACTCGAGCAGTGCCCCCGCGTCCCGGGCGGCGGCCTCACACACCGGATCGATGATGGCGCCGTCAAGCGCCGGGTTGAGCGCCAGCCCGATCCGCAGCGACCTGGGCTCGACCTCGACCAGCTCGGCGTAGCGACCGTCCACCGGCGGCGCCCAGCTGGCGTCCCCCGGCTCGTAACCGGCCAAGACGTCGAGTACGGCGGCCGTGTCGCGCACCGACCGTGTCAGGACGCCTTCGGAGAGGAGGAAGCTCTCGCCGGCGTCGGGACCGACCGAGACCCTGCCACGGGCGGCCTTGAGCCCCACCAGCCCGCAGCACGCGGCGGGGATCCGCAGCGATCCGCCGCCATCGTTGCCGTGGGCGATGGGAACCATCCCGGCCGCCACCGCGGCCGCCGAGCCGCCGCTCGAGCCGCCGGGAGTGCGGTCGGTCGCCCACGGGTTGTGGGTGGGGCCGAAGCGACGCGACTCGGTCGTGGGCAGGATTCCCATCTCCGGCAGCGTCGTCTTGCCGACGATCACGAACCCGGCGTCGCGTAGCCGCCGCACCACGAACGTGTCGTGGTCGGCGATCACGTCTGCGAACAGGTCGCTGCACATCGTGATCGGGAGGCCGGCGACCGGACGGTTGTCCTTGATCGCGATCGGCACCCCGGCAAACGGCCGGGGATCGCCCCGACCGATCTGTTGCGCGGTCGCCAGCGCCGCCTCGTGACAGACGTGCGTGAAGGCGTTTATCCGCGGTTCTAGCTCGTCGATTTGACGCAGCGACGCCTCGACGAGCTCGCGCGCGCCGAGCTCACCGGACCGCACCATGCCCGCGAGCTCGAGCGGTGAACGCTGTAGGAGCTCTGACACGGTCGCCAAGCGTACCCGGATAGCCTGTGTCTGACCCCAGCGCAGAGACCACCGAGGAGCACCGAATCTATGAGCGCCACCGCGGAAGTTCAGTCGGGCCTTGAGGGCGTAGTCGCCTTCGCCACCGAGATCGCCGAGCCCGACCGTGAGGGAGGCGCCCTGCGCTACCGCGGCGTCGACATCGAGGACCTTGTCGGGACGGTGCCCTTCGAGCAGGTCTGGGGGCTGCTCGTCGACGGGACGCTGCTGCCGGGCCTGCCGCCCGCCGAGCCCAACGCGCTGAGCGTACGCTCCGGCGATCCTCGCGTCGACGTCCAGTCGGCGCTGGCGATGCTCGCCCCGCAGTGGGGCTTTGGCCAGCTGATCGACATCTCCGACGAAGAGGCGCGCGACGATCTGGCGCGCGCATCGGTGATGGCGCTCTCCTTCGTCGCCCAGTCGGCGCGGGGGATCGGCAGGCCGCCCGTCCCCCAGCGGGAGATCGACAAGGCGGACTCGATTCCCGAGCGCTTCTTGATCCGCTGGCGCGGCGAGGCCAACCCTGACCACGTAAAGGCGATCGACGCCTACTGGAACTCGGCCGCCGAGCACGGGATGAACGCCTCGACCTTCACCGCCCGCGTAGTCGCCTCGACCGGCGCCGACGTCGCCGCGGCGCTGTCGGCCGCGGTGGGCGCTCTGTCGGGACCGCTGCACGGCGGCGCGCCCTCACGGGTGCTCAAGATGCTCGATGAGGTCGCGGAGTCCGGGGACGCCGAGCAGTACGTCAAGGACGTGCTCGACTCCGGGCAGCGGCTGATGGGCTTCGGCCACCGCGTCTACCGCGCCGAGGATCCTCGGGCCCGGGTCCTGCGCCGCACCGCCCACGAGATCAACGCCCCGCGGGTCGAGGTCGCCGAGGCGCTCGAGAATGCGGCTCTGGCCGAGCTTCAGGCCCGCCGCCCCGACCGCGTCCTGGCCACCAACGTCGAGTTCTGGTCGGCCGTGGTGCTCGATTTCGCCGAGGTCCCGCCGGAGCTGTTCACGCCGATGTTCACCTGCGCCCGCACGGCCGGCTGGTCGGCTCACATCATGGAGCAGAAGCGCGAGGGCAAGCTGATCCGCCCGACCGCCAAGTACGTGGGTCCGCCGCCGCGGTCGCTTTCGGAGGTGAGCTGAGGGACAGCCCCTCAGTCCTGGTAGGGGCCCTCAAGGTACTGCGCGAGCATCCGGGTCGCGCAGAACATGGGACCGAGCGTCATCAGGGACGCGCGGACCATCTCGATCCAGCGCGGCGGGATGCCGGCGTCATCGCGGTCATAGAACGCCGGGACGACCTCGTTCTCGAGCAGGCCGTGGAAGGCGGCGGCGTCACGCTCGTCCTGGGCGTAGTGATCGAAGTCGACGGTTCCGTCGATGGCCCACCCGTTCGCTCCGTCATAGCCCTCCGCCCACCAGCCATCGAGCACGCTCAGCTGCAGGCCGCCGTTGAACACGTTCTTCATCCCGCTCGTACCGCTGGCCTCCAGCGGGGGACGCGGCAGATTCAGCCACACGTCGCACCCCCGGACCAGCCAGGCCGCGCTCGACAGGTCGTAGTCGTCGAGGAAGACCACACGCTCGGCGATGACCTTGGCGGCCTTGAGGCCGAACAGGCTCTGCAGCACCCGCTTGGCCTCCTCGTCACGCGGATGGGCCTTGCCAGCCAGCACCATCTGCACGGGACGATCGCCGCCCAGCAGCGCCAGCGTTCGGTCGGGGTCGCGGGTCAGCAGGTCCAGACGCTTGTAGGTGGCCACCCGGCGCGCGAACCCGAGGGTCAGCACGTCGGGGTCGAAGGCGCGCGCGGCGGCGTCAACGTACCCGCGCAGGTCCCCGCGGATCAGGCGATCCGAGATGCTGCGGGCGCCGACGAAGTGCACGAGGTCGGCACGCTGACGGCGGCGCACCGCCCAGAGCTCTTCGGCCGGGATGTCCTGCACGGCCGTCCAGGTCGCGGGGTCGGCGGCGTTGTCGCACCAGCCCTCGGGCAGGTGGCGATCGAAGAGCTCGCGCATCGGAGCGCCCAGCCAGGTGGGTACGTGGACACCGTTGGTGACATAGCTGATCGGAACGTCGTCGAGCTCGCGCTCGGGCCACAGCGGATTCCACATCTCGCGCGCAACCTCTCCATGCCGGCGGCTGACGGCATTGGCCGAGCGGCTCATGCGCAGCGCAGCCTGGGTGACGCCGAACGGCGCCCCCGTGTCCCACGGATCGTCGCGCCCCAGCGCGACCAGCTCCTCACTGGAGGCGCCCAGCTGAGCTGCCAGGCGACCGATCGCCGACTCGATCTGCTCCGCCGGGTAGGCATCGTTGCCGGCCGGGACCGGAGTGTGGGTGGTGAACACCGTCCGCGAACGCGCCCGTTCCAGAGCCGCGGCCAGCGAAGCGTGGCCATTCCCATCCGCGCCTGGCTCGCGGGCAAGCTCGAGCGGAGCCAGGGCGGCATGGCCCTCGTTGAGATGGATGACGCCGGGCTCGAAGCCCATCGCGCGCAGTGCCCGCACCCCGCCCACCCCCAGCAGCCCGTATTGGGCCAGCCGGGTCTGAGGATCGCCGTCGTACAGACGACCCGTGATCCAGCGCTCCAGCGGCCCGTTTTCGCCGCAATCGGTGTCGAGCAGATATAGGGGGACCCGGCCGATGTCGACGCGCCATATCCGGGCGGTCACGTCGCCCTCGCCGATCGGCACGCTGATGGTCAGGGGCTGGCCATCGTTGGCCGTCACGAGGGCCGCGGGCAGCCGCGCCGGGTCAGTCTCGATCCAGTATTCGTGCTGCCAGCCGGACGCATCGATGCGCTGGCGGAAGTAGCCCTTGCGGTACATCAGGCCGACGGCCACCAGCGGCACCGCCCGGTCTGACGCCTCCTTGAGGAGGTCGCCGGCGAGGGCGCCGAGACCGCCCGAGTAGACCGGCAGCGAGACGTGGACCCCGTATTCGGCGCACAGGAACGCGACCGGATGGGCGTCGCCGAACGGCTCGGAGAGCGCCGGACGCTCGAGATCCGCTCGGACCTCGGCCTCCAGCGCATTGGCCCGCTCGACGAGCTCCTGATCCTCGGCGGCGCGTCGCAGCACGCGGGCCGGCGACTCCTGGAGCAGGCGCATCGGGTTCTGACCGCAGAGCACGAAGCGCTCGGCGTCGACGGAGGCAAACAGCTCGGGGCCTCCCGGAAGCCAGGACCACCGGTAGTTAAAGGCCAACCGGGCCAACGGAGCCAGCTCCGGCGGCAGCCGCTGGGCGAGGTCCCCAGCCGCACACTCGATGTCACGGCGGCCGTTGGGCCGCGAATCGGAAGGGTCAGGCAAAGCGCCGCGATTATCGACGAGATCGGCGCCAGGTGTGTTCCCGAGGCGCACGGATGTCCGAGGGGCGCCCGGCGGGTAGCCTCCAGGCATTGGCCGCCGCTGCTGACGCTGACCTCGACTGCCGGCTGGGCGTGCTCGCGTTCGGGGACTCGATCACCAACGCGGGCGGCGAGCTTCAGTGGGGAGTAGCGCTGCAGTCATGGGCGCTGTGGGTGGCGCGCGGCCTCGGCATGCCCTACACCGGCTACGCGGTCGACGGCGCCCGGATCGCCGACGTCGTGGACGGTCAGATCCCGGCCTTCGAACGGCTCACGGCGTCGCCCGGCGCCCGATATGACGTCGGGTGCCTGTACATCGGCGTCAACGACGTGCGCGGGGCGGACTGGGACGCGGACGCCTTCGCCGCCGGTTTCGAGCGCGCGCTGGGATACCTCAGCGCCCGCTGTGCCCGGACCCTGGCGGTGATCGCTCCGTTGCGCCTTGGCTTCCCCCCTGCCCACGGGAAGGTGGGAGAGCTCAACGACGTCGTGCGCGCGGCGGCCAGCCGCCAGGGCGCGCTGGTCGTCGATCTCGAGCCCTTCGGCGCGCGCAACCAGGTGATGGTCGATCGGGTTCATCCGACGGCGTTCGGGCAGATCGCGATCGCTGAGCGAGCGCTGGCCGTGCTCGAGCGCGATGGCCTGCCGACGCGCGCGCATCCCTCAGCGCTGATCAACGTCCAGCGGACGCGCTGGGGGGCGCTGCGCGGAGATTGGACCTACGTCTACCGCAATCTGAAGCAGCGGGTGCGAGTCGATGCCGGCGCCCGAGCGAACTACTGGCTTGGGAAGGGGAGCCGTGCCGGTCGGGGGCGGCTGAGACGCAGGGCGAAGCGGCTATAGGGACGGGATCGACCACACCTCGGGAGGTTGCCGGGGGCGTGGCCCAAGAGGTGCGCACTTCCACCGAGTTCTCCCACACCTCGCGGAGACGGGCGGGGTGTGGTCAAAAAGCCGGCTCTGGGCCCAGCTTCCCCTTCCCCAGCCAGAAGTTCGCACGCGACAGCCGCCTCCAGCCGGAGTGCGCCCTCCTCGGGCGCGCCGAGCGCACCCCTGAGCACACCCTCCCCGGCGCGCCGAGCGCACCCCCGAGCGCACCTCCTCGGGCGCGGAGTCAACTAAGCCAATAGA
>JBAPXO010000476.1:0-3909 GCA_049284255.1 Solirubrobacteraceae bacterium
GCAGGCGAAGCTGAGTCCTGGTCCCTCTCGCCTGATCGGCGCGATCTACCCAGGATCGAGCACCAACGAAGCCGCGACCTCGCCCACCGTGACGCTGGACTCGGGCACGAAGGTGAGCCTGAGGATCCGGCCACGGATAACACGCTGGGGACGCACGATCAAGATCAGCGGGCGCGTCCTAGGCGGAAACATTCCCGCCGGCAAGCTGCTGAGACTCCGCATCGGAACCGCTGGCATCCACTCGACAGTCGGCATCCCGGACATCGACCGGCGCGGCCGCTACCACACGACTTGGACCTTCGCCCCCGGGCGGGGCACGATCCGCTACTGGTTCTCGGTCTCGACGCTACCCGAGGGCGACTACCCCTACGACCAGACCAGCAGCCCGCGCGTCTACGTCACCGTTCACGGGTGACGCCCGGAACGCCGGCGATCGCTTCGAAACAGTTGCGCCCTGTCACAAGGGTGTGAGTTTTAGCCGCCGCGGCCCTCTCCGAGGTCAGTTCCGTGCTGTGCTGGTGGTCGATGCTCCTGCGAACGAGTACCCTGGACAGGCATGGTTGGCGACATCCTGCAGCCCACGCACCTCCTGTTCGTGCTCATCGTGGCGCTGCTCGTCCTTGGTCCGAAGCGGCTGCCGGAGGTGGGGCGCACCCTCGGCGAGGGACTCCGCGACTTCAAGGCGGCAATCAACGGCGAGACCAACCATCGCCACGATGAGGTCGCCGACGACTATGGACGTGAGGACTCGGAGGCCGACGGCCACGAGTTCGCCCACAAGGAGCTCGAGGCCACCGACCCCGCGCTGCCCAAGGAGCCGACAGCCGAGAAGCACGAGTTCGCTTACGAGGGCTCGGATCCCGCGCCGACGCGGGACAAGCCAATCGGCTGATCCACGCGCCCTGAGTAGCGTCGGCACGCCCGGCTACGTTGGCGGGATGCCGTCACCGCAAGAAACCGCCGCCGCCGTCGCGCTGCTCCGTTTAGCTCGCCGACCTCCGCGTGTATACGCGGACCTCATCGACGATGCAGGAAGCGCCCTCGCCGTTCTGGAGCACGAGCTCGCAGGCGACGACGCTGGCCAGGCGAGCTTGTTCGCCCCATCCGCCACCGAGTTGCTGGCCCAAGCCGCACCAGAGATCGAGCGCTGGCGCGAGGAGGGGATCGACCTCCTGACGATCCTGGGCTCTGAGTATCCGCAGAACCTGCGCGCAGCTCACGATCGACCGCCGCTGATTTTTGTGGCCGGCGCCCTAATACCTCGGGACCACCACTCACTGGCGGTGATTGGCTCTCGCCGGGCATCCCCAGACGGCATCGCGATGGCGAAGCGCGTCGCCGAGCATCTCGTCGAATCCGGCTACACGGTCGTGTCTGGGCTGGCGGCAGGAGTCGACAGTGCCGCGCATACCGCCGCCCTCGACGCCGGTGGGCGCACCCTCGCGGTGCTCGGCACCGGGCTCAATCGGACCTACCCACCCCAGAACACCGACCTCCAGCAACGCATCATCAACGAGTGCGCCGCGATCTCGAGCTTCTGGCCCGACGCGCCGCCCACCCGTCAAAGTTTTCCCGCGCGCAACGCCGTTATGTCGGCGATGGCTCTCGCGACCGTGATCGTCGAGGCCACCGTCACCAGCGGAGCCCGCATCCAGGCTCGCCAGTCGCTCGCCCAGGGCAGACCGGTCTTCCTGCTCAGCTCATTGCTCAATCAGACTTGGGCGCGTGAACTGGCGGCCCGGCCCGGGACGTACGTGATCGACTCCCCGCCGCAGATCACGTCCGCCATGGCCCGTCTGCACGACCCAGGCGCGCTCGTCGCGTAGCCGGTCATGCCCACGGTCGCCGAGCTGACCGCCCTCTACGGGAACTTCATGCTCGGGCCTCGTCCTGGACCTGCGGTGTGCAGTGTCTGCTTCAACCTGACCGATGGGTATGGTCGCTGTTATGCGTGCGCACACGGGGGACGCTGGCTGGATGTCGTTGCGCCGATTTCCTACAGCGTCGCCGGCGAGCAGCTTCACCACGCGCTGGCCGGCTACAAACGGCGAGCAGGGCCGGTCGCCGAGCGCTTCGGAATCGAGCTCGCGGCGGTGCTGTGGCGTTACCTCGCTCTCCATGAACCGTGCGTGGCCCGAGCCGCGGGCGTTGAGGCCTTCGACCTCGTCACCACCGTTCCGTCCAGCAGCCCCGAACGCGACGCCGACCATCCGCTCCGGCACCTCATAAGCGATCTGGTCGCGCCGACACGAGAGCGCTACCGGCCGCTGCTGAGCCGCTCTAACCAGACGGTCGCTCCGCACGAGTTCTCGATCGACCGGTATGAGACCCGAGGAGAAATGCGCCCCGGCGCGGCCGTCCTACTGATCGATGACACCTGGACGACCGGAGCGAACGCCCAGAGCGCCGCAGCGAAGCTGAAGCGAGCCGGAGCGGGTGCTGTCGCTGCGGTCGTGATTGGCCGCTACCTCAACCGGGGCTGGCACGACAACGACCAGCGTTTGCGCAACCTGCGGCCGACATTTGACTGGCAGCACTGCGCGTTTTGCCACGGGCAGACGAACGGCGATTAGCGCTTGCGCGGCTGGGGTATCAACCCGCCGTCAGGGCCAGCGACCACCGGGGCCCGGCGAGGAGACAGGAGAGAGGAGTACGTCCGTCCGTGCGCCATTTTGGTGCGATCTTGGGAGTTGCAGCCACCACGGTGGTTCTTGCGGCGTGTGGGTCCTCAAGCAAGGGCCCGGTCACCCTGAACTGGTACGTGTTCCCCGAGCCCTCGGGATCGTTCGCCGCGGCCGCCAGCAGCTGCTCCAAGGCCTCGGGCGGCAAGTACAACATCAAGATCAACTTCCTCTCGACGTCGTCGGACCAGCAGCGCGTCTCGCTCGTGCGCCGGCTGGCGGCCAACGACTCCTCGATCGACATCCTGGCGATGGATGTCGACTGGACAGCCGAGTTCGCCACCGCCAAGTGGATCCGGCCGGTGCCGGCGTCGCTGGCCGCCGAGATTCACAGCACAGATCTCGCCGGGCCCATCAGAACGGCCACCTGGCAGAACAGGCTCTGGGCAGTCCCGATCAACTCCAACACCCAGCTGCTCTGGTACCGCAAGGATCTGGTCCCCACCCCGCCCAAGACCTGGGACCAGATGATCAACGAAGCGATCGCGCTCGCCAAGCAGGGAAAGCCCCACTACATCGAGGAGCAGGGCGCCGAGTACGAGGGGCTCACCGTGTGGTTCAACTCGCTGGTCAATTCGGCCGGCGGCGGGATCATCAACACCGAAAACCAGGTGGTGATCGGCGCGGCGGCAAAGACGGCCGCTTCGATCATGCACCGCCTGGCGACGACGGCGGCGGCGGATCCGTCACTGAACGTCGCTCAGGAGGGCCCGTCCGATGTCGCCTTCGACGCCGGGACCGCGGCGTTTGAAATCAATTACCCGTTCGTCTGGGCCTCCGCGCAGAAGACCAATCCCAAGGTCGCAAAAGAGATGGGATATGCGCCGTTTCCCCAGGTGATTCCGGGTAAAACCCCACGCGTGTCGATCGGCGGCTACAACCTCGGGGTCTCGTCTCACGCCTCCCACCCGGCACTGGCCTTCGACGCCATCAGGTGCCTGACGCAGGCCGGCTATCAGAAGACCTACGCGATCAAGGGGGGACTAGCGCCGGTTCGCACCGCCCTATATGGCGACCCGGCGTTCGACAAGGCCTATCCCTTCCACGCGCTGATCAAAGCCCAGCTTCAGACCTACGGTCTACGCCCGCAGACACCGGCCTACGCTGACGTCACGCTGGCCATCCAGAAGGCGCTTTCGCCGACCTCGAGCATCGATCCCAACACGGTCGTGAGCAAGCTCCGAAGCCAGATCAAAGCCTCGCTCGGTTCGGCGGCCCTGCTATGAGC
>JBAPXO010000477.1:0-2215 GCA_049284255.1 Solirubrobacteraceae bacterium
CGGTCTCTCGCTTGTTCCAGGTGATGATTCTCCAAGGTAGCCGCGTCGTCTACAGGCTGGAAACGAGTCACAAGTGGGCGAACGGAAACCGCCCAGCCACCGCCATGCGAACGAGCACAGCTCAAACTCTTCGTCTGACACCTTGAGACGTTCAGCAATCGGGGCAGGTGCACCTTGATGGACGCAACCCTGAGTGCTATGCGCATTAACGACAGTAGTGACTGTCGGCCGCAACGTTCCTAGCAGGTAGGCTAGTGAAAGCTGCTGATGAGAAGCGACTGGTACGCGATGCGGCGCTGCGTCTCATAGGGTTTGGTTCAGACGATAAACTACAGAGTTACAAAGACGCTCCAGTTGGTTCAATCTGAGCTGGGTGACAGCATCGGTCTACTCGCACGCGGCAGTTGGACATTACCAAGTCTTGCCGCCGATCTCTGGGCAGAGTCGGCCGGTCTACCGGAAGATCTCGGGTGGGTGTCTAGCCAAGACCGCGATGTTCGGGTAAGGCGCGCTCTCGCAAGCGTATTGGCCAACGCTGACGAAGAGCAGAGTGCAGATGCTTTTGCATGATCCAGGTGGTCCGTCCGCTCCATACTCCGCGCGCCGTGACAAGGCGGCTGACTTTAGCGTTGTATCGCCGTGATCGTGTGTGGCAGCCCCCAGGTGCGCACCGGAACCGCCTCTACCCGGGGCTGTGCAATAAGATTGGCAAGCTCCTGCGATATGCCTAAGGCATTCCCCGCACCAGGACGTGCTGGTCAACTGGTCGAGCAGTCGCAAGCGCGGCCTCACCTCGCGTCGCTCGTTTTCCGGCAGATGACGAGGGCCTCGACGTAGTCCCAGCGATAGCGGTCGGTGCCCTCGGCGACGCGCTCCTCGAGCTCTTCGAGGAAATCGGCGAGGAGCCCGGCCGCGCGTGCCTCGCCCTCGCGCGCGAAGGCCCGGAGGAGGAGCGGTCCTCCCCAGGCGGTGATGCTCCGGACGTAGTCCCGCGCGAACACCGCGGGATTGTCGTGCCAGTAGGGGTTGTCGAGACGGAACACCTCGGCGCTCTCGAGCTCGAGGCCGGCGAAGCGCCCGCCGCCCCCCTCAAAGGGAGCCCGGAACTCATCGAGTGTGCGCGACCAGACCGGAACGACGGCCGCGGCGACAGTGGCGCTGTCGATGCGCCCTGTCCGCCGCCAGTCGGCGAGCAGCAGGTTCATGTCCCCGACGATCTCGACGTAGAGCCCCGTCCTGTCCGGGCAAGGAGCGGGGGAGGCCGGGATGGCGGCGATAAACCACCCACCTGGTGCCAGCTCCCGTGCGCGCATCTCGAGCATTCGCTCCCACTGCCACTCCGCGGCGACGCGCCAGGCGCGTCGCTCGTCGTCATCCGCGTGGTGCGGGTAGCCGGGGAAGACCGAGCCACTCGAGGTCAGTCCGGCGGCGTCGGCGACCCAGTGCATGGTTGTCCCGGACACCGCAATGTGCACTGTGCCTGGTGGAAGCGAGGGCGCTTGGTGAAGAGGGATTCCGGCCATGGCGACGACCGTGGCGGGAGGCGGGTCATGATCGAACGCTCGTTGACAGGCCTCGCCGTGGGCCTCCGGCAAGGCGTAATGGGCGCCCGTGCCCGTGTCGGTGACCCCGGGCCCGGCTTCGTCTGGCGCAGGGATCACGACAATGGCGCCCTGGTCTGCCGCCGGGCCGAAAGCGTCCCGCAGGTGGGCGGCGGCGACGCGCCACGCGTTCGTCGGGAGGTCAACGAGCGAGTAAATCAGCGGCCGGCCGGCGCGCTGCGCCACGAGAGCACGGATGAGGCCGTGCGAGTTAACGCCGTCGGCGGCGCCCAGATCGGCCACGCGGAGCACGGGCTCGCTCGCCAGCCGCCCCGCAGCGGCCAGCACGGCCGGGTGGGTCGCCTCGAAGGAGGCGCGCTGGGAGAGGGCGTGCCGCCCGTAGTCGTCCGCCATGCTCGAGAGCTCCGGGCGACGTGACGGCGTGGTGTTTTCCTCCCGCACAGCGTCGCCTCCCGCATTCCTTATTGCGCGTTTGAACGCTACCAATGCATTACAAGGGGAGAGAGTGCCCTGCAACAGCAGGTTAGCGTCAGAGGAAACGCCGAGATTCGTGCTTGCCCTCTTCAAGCGGCCGTTTGAAGAAGCACACGGCCGTATAGGGTTTCTGCTCGTTCACTGAGAAGCTAACCATCTCCCAGCCCTGCTTCCCTAGC
>JBAPXO010000478.1:0-1555 GCA_049284255.1 Solirubrobacteraceae bacterium
GTAGAGGGGCGTGTCGAGCCCGATCGCCACCGGGTCGGCGGGACGGCCCTTCACCGCCGGCGCCGGATGGTCACCGTCACTACCTGACGGGTGACCGTTCTTGGCCGCGGTCACGACCGGCTCCAAACGGCGACACCGAGGTCCGAAGACAGCAGGTCGGTTCTATGGAGTGCCATCCGATTGCTGGCTATGCTACCAGCGTTGCACTGGTACATAACAGCGAAGACGGTGGCCGTATCTCATCCGGGCCGCCCGGGGGAAAACGAAGAAGGGCGCGGCCCCCTCGAGCCGCGCCCTTTCTGCCCCCGGATCGCCGGCCTAGCCGAAGTCCCAGCGATCTCCCATCTCGTTGCGAGAGCGGCGGTAGCCCGGCCCCGACGTCAGCTGCTTCAAGCTCAGGGACACCCGCCTGCGCGCCGTGTCGACGCCGATCACCTTGACCTGCACCTGGTCGCCGACCTTGAGCAGGTCCTCCGTCTTCTCGACGTGATCCCAGCTGAGCTCGGAGATGTGCAGCAAGCCCTCGATACCCGGTCGCACCTGCAGGAACGCGCCGTACTTCTTGGTCTTCGTCACCACCGCGTCGATCACCGAGCCGACCGGCACCGTCGACACCAGCACGTCCCACGGATCCTGCTGCAGCTGGCGCAGTGACAGTGAGATGCGATTGTTCTCATGGTCGAGCTTGATCACCTTGACCTCGATCTCCTGACCCAGGGTCAGCACATCGGTGACTTTGCTCACCCGGTCCCAGCTCAACTCCGAGATGTGAATCAGGCCATCCGCACCGCCGATGTCGACGAAGGCGCCGTAGCTGGTCAGCCCCGACACCGCCCCGGTCACCACATCTCCGACCTGGAGATGCTGAAAGAGGTCTTCCCGCCGCTTGGCGCGATCCTCGTCCTCGGCCGCCTTCTGGCTGACGATCAAACGGTTCCGCTTGCGGTTGACTTCCAGGATCTTGACCGGGATCCGCTCGCCGACCAGTGCCTCCAGGTTGCTGGCGAAAAGCCGGCCCACCTGCGATGAGGGGAGGAAGCCCCGCAACCCCAGGACGTTGACGATCAAGCCGCCCTTGTTCTGCTCGCGGACCTCCGCGTTGAGCGTCTCGCCCGCCTCCTGCTTTTCAGCCGCCTCGAGCCAGGTGGTCTCGGCGCGGGCGCGACGGAGACTGAGGACGACGTTGCCCTCGTCGTTCTCGGGCTGGAGGACGAAGACCTTCAGATGATCGCCGGGTGACAGCTCGGTGTCCGGGTCCCCCCGGAATCCGAGCTCCTTGCCGGAGATGGTTCCCTCGGCCTTTGCTCCAATGTCGACGAGAACCTCGTCGGCGTCGACCCGCACCACGACACCATCGACGATGTCGCCGTGCTTGGGCGTGCCGAACGCATCCTCGTCGGCGCGGAGAAAGTCCTCCATGGTCATTTCCGAAGTGTCGCGCTCCTCGGTCATGACCGCTGCGTCGTCGGACAAAGTAGGTGAGCCCCCTTAAGGAATATTTGCGCCACGGACGGCCGGATTCAGCGCATACCGCGACGAGTTAGAAGCATACCAG
>JBAPXO010000479.1:0-3732 GCA_049284255.1 Solirubrobacteraceae bacterium
GTGCTGGGAGCGCGCCGCTGCGACATCGGCGATCGCGGTGGCCTGGGGGACCCCGATGCCGAGAACCCCGCGGGTCGTGCAGATGGCGCCGGGACCGACGCCCACGAGCACACCGGCGGCGCCGGTACGCATCAGGTGAAGGCCGGTGTGGTAGGAGGCGCAGCCGCCGACGACCACAGGCGTGGGAGCGAGCTCACGGATGAACTCCTTGAGATTGAGCGGCGGCCGGCTCTCGTCCCGGGAAACGTGCTCGGCGGAGACGACGGTTCCCTGGATCACGAGGATGTCGAGGCCGGCCTCGAGCGCGACCTCGCAGTGAGTCCGCACCTTCTGGGGCGTCAGCGAAGCCGCCGCGACGACCCCATGAGACTTGATCTCCTGGATGCGCTGAGCGATGAGCTCGGGCTTGACCGGCTCGGAGTAGATGTCCTGCATCTCACGGGTGGCGATGTCACGCGAGAAGGTGGAAATGCGCTCGAGCTGGGCGTCGGGATCCTCGTACCGGGTGTAGATGCCCTCGAGGTTGAGCACGCCCAACCCTCCGAGCTTGCCCATCAGGCCCGCCGTCTCGGGCGAAACAACCCCGTCGAGCGCGGCCGCCAAGAGCGGGAGCTCGAATCGGTAAGGCCCGAGCGTCCACGTGATGTCGACGTCATCAGGGTCGCGCGTCCGACGCGAGGGAACGATCGCGATGTCGTCGAACCCGTAGGCCCGCCGAGCCTTCTTTCCGCGACCGATTTCTACTTCCATTGCGGCAGCGTAGTCGGAGCTGCGGACGGGTCGGTCGGGAACGTGGCGGCAACCATCGGGGCATCGATCCTAGCAGCGCCGGTGGCCTGCTCCGGCTGTCCCGAAACATGATTTTGCCCGGAGATTGCGCGGCCCGAGCATCGCGGGCAAGCTCCACTCGCGCCCCGCAGGGGAGCCTGCCGAAGCCGGCCCTCAGCCGATTTGGGCGCCGACCTTGGGGCGTTCGGTCTCGACGTCTGAGAGCAGCCGCTCGACCCGTCCCGGATCGACGATCCCGGCACCGAAGTGCTGCGTGGACTCCGCCCCGCAGGCGACCCCGAAGCGAAGGCAGTCGGCCGGATCGCGCCCCGAGTAGCGGGCGGCGACGTAGCCGGCCAGAAAGGCGTCCCCCGAGCCCACGGTCGAGCGGGCCTCCTGCTCGGCGATGCACACCCGGTACAGCGTCGGCGCCCCCTTCTCGATGATCCGGGCATAGCAGCCGTCGGACACCGTCATGATCGCCTCGTGCGCGCCCTGGCGGGTCATCTCGATCACCGCGTTGGCGCGGTCATCGGCGTCGTTGAACTCGTGGCCGACGAGCTCCTCGGCCTCCAGCTCGTTGGGCGACACGAGGTCGGGTTCGGCGCGCATCGACAGCCGGAGCGGCTCGCCGTCGGAGTCGATCATCGTGATGACGCCGAGCCGGCGGACATCGCGAATGAGCGCGAAGTAGACGTCCTGCTCCACCCCGCGCGGAAGGCTTCCGGCAAACACGCAGATGCTCGCGCCCTGCGCCAGATAGAGCAGCTTCTCGTGAAATTCGGCGAGCTCCTGCTGAGACACCGCCGGGCCCCGCTCGTTGATCTCGGTGTGCACCCCGGTCGTTGGATCCAGCACCGCGGTATTGGTGCGCGACTCCTCTTGGACGATCACGAAGTCGTTGAGCACCGATTCGTGGTTGAGCGCGTCGACGATCCGGTTGCCGGTCGCCCCTCCAGCGAGGCCGGTCGCGATCACCGGCTGGCCCAGGAGCTTGATCGCACGCGCGATGTTGACGCCCTTGCCGCCCGGCATCGTGGTCTGGCCGACCGTCCGGTGCCGCCGACCCGGGGTGAAGCTGGGGACCTCCAACGTCTTGTCGATTGCGGCGTTGAGCGTGACGGTGATGATCATGCAGCCTCCAGTTCGCGGCGTGGTCGCCGCACCCGGCGACGACGGTACGCCGCCGCGATGGTCACCGCCACGAGCGCGAGCGCCAGCGCGATGACCAGCAACATCCAGGGCTTGGTGATGAACCGGGTGGCGATCGCCAACCCGCTGACCGCGGGCAGGGCGCGTGGGAGCACGACGGGGATACGCGCCACGGGCCGGCCGTCGGCCACCACCACGGCGGTTCCGACGACGGACTGCCCGGGCAGCGGGCCGACGAGCTCGTGGGGAACCCTGAGCTCGATCCGCACCCTGGAATGCCGGTTCAGTATCCGCTGAAAGCCGTGCGCCGCCACCACCGGAACCCGGACACCGGGCCGATCGCGAACGGTTGGCCGGGCCAGTACCTCACCCGACCGGACGGCGGTGCGCATCGCGAAGTTCCCGAAGCCGTAGTCCAGGGCCGCCAGTGTGTTGGCGTCGCGGGACTGTTCTGAGTCGGTACCGAGGACAGCGCTCAGCAAAATCATCCCGTCTCGATGCCCCGAGGCGACGAGCACGTAACCCGCGTCGTCGGTGTGGCCGGTCTTGACGCCGTCGATCCACGGAACCTCGCCGACCAGGTCGTTGCGATTGGTGACGTAGCGGACCTCGTCGCCGGAACGCAGCGTGGCCCGGGGCAGGGCGACTACCCGCGCAAAGTAGGCCGAGTGAGAGAGGTCGTACTCGGCCAGCTTGACGAGATCGGAGGCGCTCGAGTAGTTGCCGGGCGCATCGAGCCCGATCGGCGTCGAGTAGTGGGTGTGGCTGAGCCCGAGCTGGCGCGCCTTGGCGTTCATCATCGAGACGAAGCGCGCCACCGAGCCGTGGCCTACGTTGTAGGCGAGGTCCTCGGCGGCATCGTCGGCACTCGGGAGCATCAGCGCCAGCAGCAGATCGTGGACGCTCATGCGCTCGCCGGGAACCAACCCGATCTGCGAGTCGGCCGCGGAGGGGGACCAGTCGTTCTGAGTGAACGTCGTGTCCAGGTGATGCACATGCTCGAGCGTGATCAGCGCGGTCATCAGCTTGGTCGTGCTCGCGATCGCCAGCTTTTGGTTGACGTTGAACCCGTATAGCGTCTGACCCGTCTGGGGGGCGTAAACGATCGCCGCGCGCGCGGACAGGGACGGCGGATTACCGAGGGCAACCGGCGAGAGCGCGAGCAGCACCCCCACGCAGCACGCGATCCCGGCGCCCAGCCGCCAGGCGGCGCGGCGGCTCACCGTCTCAGCCTCAGTCGCTGCCCGGTCTGAAGGCTGAACGGAGGAGTCGAGACCGCAGGGTTGAGGGCTTGGAGGCGACTCTGGGAAACGCCGGTCTTGGAGGAGATGGCGCTCAGCGTGTCACCTGACTTGACGACGTAGTACTTGGGCAGCGACGGATGATGGTGGCTGCCCCGGTGCGTCGTCAGGACGGTGGTCGAGGACTGCGTGGTCGCCACGTGGTGCTTCGTCATCGTGTCGTGCACGATCAGGTAGACGCCCACGGCCACCGCGACAAGGGCGATTGGCGCAAGGAAGCGCGCACTTTTTGCGACCATCGCACGGCGATCATACTCGCGGGCTCCCCGGCGGCCTGCAGGCGCAGCGGCGAACGTCCGCCTGCGACTCACGCGTACAGGTCCCACACGAGTTCACGCGTAGAGGTCCCACACGAGCTCCCGCAGGCGTGCCGCCTCGTCGCGGGCGGCCACGGCGGGATCATCGCTCTGCGCCGAGGCGCCCTGGTGGGCGTAGACGATCGAGCGTGAGGCCGAGACCAGGCCGGCGGCCGGCCCCGGGGCAAACGCCGGACCCAGGTCGCTCCCGGTCC
>JBAPXO010000480.1:0-11228 GCA_049284255.1 Solirubrobacteraceae bacterium
GACCGCTCCTCGTCGGCGCAATCGCCCAGGCCAGCAGCCTGCGGGCCGGCCTACTCGTGCTTCCAGCAATGGCGTTACTCGCTGCCGCCGGGCTCACCGGCCACCAGCGTCACACCAGCAACCGTCACACCAGGACCCATCCAGGCCAGACAGCGCCCGCACGAGTTCGAGGCTAATAGCCGGGCTGAGCCGACGTCGTGTCCCGCACCGACTCCGGGTGCGGCTCGGTGGAGCGCGCTACCGAGATTGAGGATGGTTCACGCCACCATCGGCAACACTGCTTGCGACGGTGGGGGTGCCGTCGGTGCGTGCGGCGACGCCGGCGAGGCCATCGAGGATGAGGTCGAGCCCCCACGCGAACTCGACCGAGTTGTCGTATCCGGACTCGGGGAGCTTGGTAGCGATCTCGGCGAGATACGGGTAGTCGTCGAGAGCGCCGATCGTCTGCGCTCTTCTCTGCGCGGCTTTTCCGGCGTCGTCGGGTCTGCGGAACCCGAGCGTCTTCTCCTGCTGGGCGAAGCCGTATATGTAGGCGTCCTGAACCGAGTAGGCGTGGATGGCCGTCTGAAACGAGAACCCGGCTTCGCGTAGACAGCCCATCACAGCGTTGTGGTTTCGCAGGTTGGCCGGCCCAGGGTTGCGGATCTCCATCAGCCCGATCGCCCAGCTATGGCGCCTCAGCGCCTCGCGTGCCGAGATCGCCCGGCGTCGCAGTGCCGATCGCCAGTCGTCGTCGATCGGAGGCGACTCGATCTCGCCGAAGACGATGTCGACCATGGCGTCGAGGAGCTCGTCCTTGTTGGCCACGTGCTTGTAGAGCGCCATCGGAACGACGCCGAGCTCTTGCGCGAGCCGGCGCATGCTGAAGCCTTCCAGCCCGTCTTCATCTGCGAGCGCTACGGCAGCTTGCACCACGAGCGGTCTAGTCATGCGTGTCCGGCCGGTGTTCGTCTTTTGGGGCATGTGCTTGACAAGTGTACGCCGTACACCTACAGTCGGTGACGGAGTGTACGCCGTACACCTCAAAAAGAGAGAGAGACCATCATGGAAAGTTCAGGGCAGATGCCCGCACGGCCGCCGGGCGACGGGATGCCGCCGGGCGGTGGCCACGACTACCCGCTCACCTTCTCGGTCGACTATCCCGACCGCCACCTCAACCGCCTCAGTACGGCGCTTCGTATCTTCACGATCATCCCGATCGCGATCCTCGCGGCAGCGCTCGAGGGCGGCAGCTTCGGAGCCAGTGCCGGCGGCAGCGGCGCTCGCTACGCCGGAGGCGGCATCGGGATCCTTGTCATCCCCGTGCTGCTGATGCTGCTGTTTCGCAAGAAGTACCCGCGCTGGTGGTACGAGTGGAACCTGCAGCTCACCCGCTTCACCAACCGGATCGCTGTCTACTTCGCGCTCATGGAGGACCGTTACCCCTCCACCGACGAGGAGCAGGCCGTCCACCTGGACTTCGCCTATCCCGACGCCGAACACGACCTCAGCCAGGGCCTGCCGCTTGTCAAGTGGCTGCTCGCGATCCCTCACTACATCGCGCTGTTCTTTCTCACGATTGGCGCGTTGCTCGCCGCCGTCTTGGCTTGGTTCGCGATCCTCTTCACGGGCCGCTACCCACGGTCGCTGTTCGATTTCATCGAGGGCGTGTTTCGCTGGCACAACCGCGTCGCGGCCTACGCCTTCCTCCTGATCACCGACCGCTACCCGCCTTTCAGCCTCAAGGCCTAGGGACGAGCCCCCGCTTGGGCGCTCGCCACCACTCCTTATCGCCCGCCCGCCCGCCCGCCCGCTGGCTCGCGAGACCGAGCCCTGGGCCGTTGGTGAATTTTGCCGGGCGTGTCCCCATCGGCCCGACGCGATCGTCAAATAGGTCGATGGCGGCCATGGGGGTCGTCACGATCGCACAAGGAGTGTCGATGCCTCACCCAGTGATTCACGCCGAGATTCGCTCCCAGGACGCAGACGCGACACGCGAGTTCCTCGCTGCGCTGTTTGATTGGAAGGTCGCCTCCGAAGGAGGCCTTCCTGGCTACACCTTCATGGACACCGGCGCCCAGGAAGGACCGGCGGTGGCAATCAGCCCGCTCCAAGGACCCGATGACGAAGTCCTGTTCTTCGTCGCCGTCGACGACGTCGCCACCACGCTGAGCAAAGCCGAGGAGCTCGGCGGCAAGGTCATTCAGCCAGTACAACAGGTGCCAGGGGTAAGTTTCGGCGTTGTGGCCGATGCCCACGGCCACCGAATCGGCGTCGCCGCCAACTAGGTGGCAGTCGTCCTGATGCCTCGCGCCGGCCACTGACCGCGGAAGCGGCCGGTGTGAGGATCAGTCGAGCGGCGTTCGCTTCACGAGGCGAGCCGTTGAAGACGTCGGCACACTCGAGGATCGCCCATCGATCCCCGGCAGACGCGACCGGCGGCTCAGATTGGAAGGTCCACTGCGACGACCTCGTGCCCGACGTCGGCCGCTCGCTCAACACTCGCCCGCTGGCGGCTCAAGCCGCACCCGTAGGGCAACGGCTCCGTCGACCGCCCTCGCCTTTCTATAGAAGTCCAGAACACCAGGGGGCTGGTTATACGGGTCGTAGGGGAAGAGGCCTTGCGCCTCCGTTGCCAGTCCGCGCCTCACGGTGGTCACATACGCACACGCCCGATGCTCAGGGGCGACCCAGCTCTCACTGAGACTTCCCGATCCGCTTCCGTTGTTTGCGTCGGCGGGGATCGGCTCGGCCGCGTGGCGCCATCCCGCAGCGCGGAGCCTCCCGGCTTCAGCCTCCAAAAACAAAGCCGGCGACCCAAACCGACTGGTTTCGAGCAGCAGAAAGGTCTGGCAAGGGTTATGTGGGTCGTAGGCCACCGCGTTGACCTTGGAGCAGTCGAGGTAGGCAGCTGCTCGATGGGCGGACGACGTGGTGGGCAGAAGATTCGGATTTACCCGCGCCTGGCCAGGTGCACGCGTAAACAGATAGCCGACAAATCCGGCGAGGACGACGATCACTGCGCCGGTCGTCAATCCGAGAGTTCTGCGCCTGATATCGGCCATCCGGCCGCACTCTAAGACCGGGGTCCCCTAAAGCCGCACTGTGCGCCATCGACCACCGCACACTTTAGGCATGGTGCCACTCGGTCGCCAGCCCAACGACCCACTGCTCGGCCGCTCCGGGATCCCCCGGAGGGCTTTCCACCAGCACGAGCTCGGTCACGCCCATCTCCGTCAGCGCCGTGAGGTCGTCGGGCACAGGAGACGCCAGCGCCACGGAGATGTCGAGCCCGCTGAAGTCTCGTCCCGCCTCCCCGCAGAACCGCCGAAGCACCGCCAGGCGTTCGCGCACCGCTTCAAGACCGGCCAGGTTGAAGCCGTACCAGCCGTCCCCCCAGTCGGCTACACGCCGCAAAGCAGCGTCGCTGTTGCCTCCGAGCACAGCCGGGATACGGCGGCCTCGAACGGGCTTAGGATTGACCCGCACTCCTGAGAACGAGACGAACTCGCCATCGAAGGAGGCCACATCGTCGTGCCAGAGCGTCCGCATCGCCCGCATGTACTCGGCGGCGCGCTTTCCCCGGTGGGCGAATGGAATGCCCAGCGAGGCGAACTCCTCCCGTGACCAGCCGACACCCACGCCCAATGTCAGCCGGCCGCCGCATAGAACGTCGAGGCTCGCGGCTTGCTTGGCCAGCAGCACCGGGTTGTGCTCGGGCAACAGCAGAACACCGGTGGCGATCCGGATGCGGCTGGTAGCGGCCGCCGCGAAGCTGAGCCCCACCAGCGGATCGAGCCAGTCCGCCGCAGCCGGCACCGCGATCTGACCATCGGCGGCGTAGGGGTACGGTGACTGGGGTCGGTCGACCATGATCACGTGCTCGCCCGCCCACAGGGTGGCGAAGCCCGATCGCTCCGCCGCTGCTGCCACAGCATCGATCACGTCACGACGCGCGCCGGGTCCGATGCCCAGTGCGTGAAGGCCGAGTCGCACCGCCTTATGCTCCCACAGGGGGCTCCCTCACCTGGCGCTGCCGGCATGACCTCCGTACCCCGCTCAGGCCGAAGGCGCGACGCTCCGGCGGAAAGCGTCTCATTGCTCAACGCTCAGCGAGCAGAACGACCCTTATCGCTGAACACCGGGCGACTTCGTCGTGGCCATCGGGATCGTGACGCGCATGGTCGGAAGTACCAAGAGCGACAATCGTTCGCGGGCCTGCCCTCGTGGCTGCGAAGCGTTGAGGGGAGCAGTCTGCCTCGGGCGGGAATCCGTTCTTGCCGTGCGCGGGTGATCCGCGTTCAGGGTTTCAGTATGACGGTTTGCTGCGTTCCGTTGTGGTTCCAGGAGAGGCTGTCGCCGGTTAGGGTTAGTCCTGTCAGGAACGGTCCGTTGCCGGGAAGCTTGCTCGAATCGACGGTGTGCAGTCCGGTGGCGTCTGATGCTTGGATCTGTTCGACGCTGCATGGTGTCGTGTCCGTGCAGGGGTCGCCATCGATCAGGGCGGGGGTCCAGGTGGACGGGCCGCCGGTCGGATTGGTGGAGGTCACGACGTGGCCGGTTGAGTCGACGGCGACGCATAGCGATGCCGACGGGCAGGCAATCGACTGCAGTTGGCGGCCGTTGTCGATCGTGGCGCTCGTCCAGGGACCGGTTTGGGGGTTGGTGGACACGTCGAGCGCGCCAGCCCCGCCGACTGCAACGCACAAGTTGGCCGAGGGACAGGCGATAGCGCGGAGATAGTTAGTGACCGATTGTGTTGTCCAGGTCGCGGCGCTCGGGTCGGTTGTGGTGTGGATGTCCGGGCCGTTGACGGCGACGCAGAAGCTGGTCGTCGGGCAAGTTCCCGATTCAAACGTCGGGGTGGTGGGGCTGACTGTCCAGGCGCTGGCGCCGTCGGTTGGGTCGGTTGAGGTCAGCACGGTGCCGGAGTAGTCGGTGGTAAAGCATTCGGGCTGGGTCGAGCAGAAGATGGCGTTCAACGATCGGTTGCCATCGATATCAGCGGTGGACCAGGCACCCGTGCCGCCGGTGGGATCGCTGGATGCGGCGATGCTGCCGTCGAGCCGGGCGATGACGCAGAGATTTGTTGACGGGCAGCTCATGGCGTTGGGGGAGGCGGCGCTCGCCAGCGGGGTCGGCGTCCAAGCGGATGCGCCTGCGGTGGGATCGGTCGAGGTGTAGATGTTCGCTCCGCCGGAGCCGACGCACAATGAGCTGGACGGACAGTCGACGGTTAGAAGTCCGCCCTCCAGCGGCGGGGCAAAGGTGTCAACCGTCCAGGCTGGTGGCCCGCCCGCCGGATCCGTCGTACTCAACCCACGATCGTCCTGGTCGACGGCTACGCACGTGGTCGTTGCCGGTGCGCACGACACGTGCTCTAGCTCGACCGACAGCGCTCCGACTGGATCGACCGTCTGAGAATGCGCGGCCGACACGCCATCACTGCCCAGCACCACTTGGTCAGGACCACTGCAGTCGAAATCGGGACAGCCGACGCTCTCGCCACCCAGCTTGGGTTCCAGCCGTCCGGTGCGCAAGTCAAATACCTGCAGCGTCGCGCTCTGCCCGCCGTAGTGCGCGTCCAAAAAGTTCTCCACGAGGCCCGCATACGGTGAGGCGAGCACCGCTGAGCCCACGGAGGAGGCACTGTCGACGCTGTTTGTGGTGAAGCTCTCAAGCAGGCGCTCACGACCAACTGCACGCAGACAGCCCATGTAAGCGATCGGTGGAGCAAACCCGCTAACAACCCGTTGGAGCGCCAAGCCGTCGCCGGTCACGACGGCTTGTGAGGAGCTGGCCAGGACGGTGGACCCGGGTGGAGCAACACAGGGCGGGTGGGAGCCCTTCGGTTTGGGCTGCCAGTCCACCGACACCGCCTGGATCTTCCCCACCCGCCGCCGAGCCAGACGCGCTCCAGCGCTGCGCACGATCATCAGCCGGTGCTCAGACGCGACGTAGGCGATCCAACGCCCATCCGGCGAGAACGCAGGGGCGGTGCCCCGGACCAGCCGCCTGCTCCGACGGTCACGTACGTTCATGATCACGATCCAGCCCCGCCGGGAGGCGGCGATCATCGCGCCGTCGGACGACCACGACGGCTCGCTGCCGACCCCAATCCTCCTCAGACGGCCGGGACGCCCGGCCCAGATCGTGCCGCGACGAACCACCGCGAGCCGCCCCGAGGCGGACCACACAGCATCACTCGCGCCACCAGGAGGCCCTGAGCCCGCGGAGATCCCATCGATCTTCTCGAGCCCCACGCGGCCACCCTCGATCAACGAGATGACGGTCCCGTCCGGCTCAAACGCCGGGTTCGATGAAGCGCCCAGTTGGCAGTTGAGGCACGACCCGTCCGGATAGACGATCCTGACCCCGGGGCCAGCGAACACAAGCGCACGACCATCAGCTGACCAGCGCGGCCGCCGCGGTGTCCCGCACTCCGTCCGGCTCATGCACATCCGCCGCTCGCCACGCCCACTCGCCGCCACCAGAACGATTCCCCGTCCGGCGCTCGGCTGCACCGCCAGCAGCCCATTTGCGCCCGGGAACGCAGCAAGCGACGACGAGGCCAACCACAACATCACAGCGACCGTAACCACGCCACCCGCGCCGGCAAGGACCAAGCGCGCCCAAACGGATCTGGTCGTTACGATAGTCACAATCCCCTTTCCAACGGTTGCGACGCGCAGAAGTTGTGGGGTTGGGGCCAGCCATATCAGCGAGCTAGTCCTGTCCGTAACGCGGCGCACGCAGCGGGCGCATTGACCGATCGACCGCCGGTGAGGAGTAGAAACCTCACCTCCGCTCCGGGGGAGTCCGGCTGGCGGGGCGCCGACGGGGCGGGGGTTGGGTGCTCTCTGGTTGTTGGCGTGCTCCCTTGGACTTAGGCTTTGGCGATCTCGTTTTTTGATCCGCTGCCTGAAGATTCGCCACGTCCTCCCGTGCCGCCTCGAGTGCCAACGCCGCCTTGGCTGGGACCGCCGGAGGACGTCCTGCCGGGGATCCTGGCCTTGGAGCTGGCCCTGGTGCACACGGATCGGCAGCTCATGTGGATCCCCGAAGCCGAGGCCTACCCGGAAGGGATGGCGTTCAGCGTGCTGATGTGCGGGCGTCAACCAGCCAGAGAAGGGGTGGAGGCTGGCCCGGGAACCTGGCGGTTCGGCGTTCAGTTCTCCGATGAGAGAAAGGCGACCGTTGATGGCGTTGGGATGCTCTCGAGGATGCACGGAATGCGCACGGGGGCAAGTGTGGGAGGCGGCACGGTGGGCCGGCGCGGCCAACCGCCGCCGGACGGACCGGTTCTTCGTGCGCGCGGAGGCGCAGGTAGTCGGACAGCGTGGCGTCAGCAGTACTGGTTATGGCCGCTTCCACCGCCCGGAAACGTTCTGTTCGCATGCGAATGGCCGGACCTACAGATCGAGTTCACCACAGTCACAGTGAACGCTGGGCCCATTCGCGACGCGGCCAGCCGAGCGCGACCGATGTGGCTCGACGAAGCGGGACCTGACCCCTAACACGATGCCGGGATGTCGCGCCGGGGCCTCCACTGCGACATCTTCGCCAGAGGCCTGACCTTCTCTACCAGAACGGGATCTGCCAGCCGCTCGGTAGCGTTGGCACGTATGACCCCGCCGCCGCGTCTGGACCACGTGCAGATCGCTGCGCCGCGGGGCTGCGAAGCGCAGGCACGCCAGTTCTACGGCGCTGTCCTTGGCCTGAGCGAGCTGGAGAAGCCCGGCCCGCTGCGCGCTCGCGGCGGCGCGTGGTTCGCGTTGGGCGACTCTCAGTTGCACATCGGAGTTGAGGATTCGTTCGTGCCTGCCCGCAAGGCTCATCCCGCCCTTCGCTGGACCGACGACGACCTACAGACCGTCGCCAAGCGCCTGGCAGACGCCGGTGCGCCCGTCCGCTGGGATAACGAGCTGCCGGGCGTCCACCGATTCTTCACTAATGATCCATGGGGCAACCGGCTCGAGTGCGTCTCGATCGCCAGCTGAAACGTTCGCGGTGGGACCGCGGAGCGGCGTGTCTCGGCGAGCGATCTGGAAGACACGAGCAGCCACCAAAGCACCCGCCCATTTGGCATGCGGGTTCGACCCCGCGGCTACTTGTTCTGCCTGTCACTCGCGAGGGCGTGTATCTCGTGACCGGCGGTTCGCGGGTCACCGGCGTATAGCCCGTCCCACCACCGGATGCCAGCGGCGGTGAAGTCATCGAGCGGGACCTCCTCCTTCTCTGGCGTGAAGATGCGGAGGTCGTCGAACCGGCAGTCGGGCTTAGCGGGCAGTCCTCGATCAGTCTTCGCAGCGAAGACCTACTCCGGAGAAAGAGGCGATCGAGGACCGCACGATTTCTGCCATCCGACGTCGGCGCGCTGACGACGCGCCGGCTCGCGCGAGTTGTGCGACCCATACCGCCCCAAAAGCCGACCTCGCTATGCTCTAGTTGTTGGCATGACGGGATGTCGGCTTGGACCAGGTACAGCGGGAATCAGCCACCAAACGGTGAGGCTGAGCCGCGGCGCACACAAGGTGCCTGACGAAGGAGCATGCGTCGTCGAGCTCGCCTCGCTCCTGAGCGGCGAGCCGTTCTCGGACCGGCCCAAGTCGGTCTGCCCGGCGCTGCGATCCTTCCTCCACGGCTACAACGATGCTCTGCCCGATCATCTCCGCGAGGATCTCTACGCCCTAGGTAGCGACATCGTCGGTACCCGCTCGATCGCGGCAGTGACGGCGTGGCGGGCTCGCCTTTGCCTGGGATGGGGAGAGTCAGTCGCTCCACTGGTGTCCGTCCCCGTCCGCTTTGAGCAGTATGCGCTGCGAAACTGCATGTTGGCCGGAACTTACTCGGCACAGGCAGCCCGACGCGATCGCTGGTTTCACCGGCAAACGCTCGCGTTCTTCCATTGGCTCGCCGACGCGCGACCCCCGCTGCTCACACCCTCCCCTGGAGCCGGAGTCGCTGCGATGCCCTCGTGCAGCTTGGCGTCAGAGCCACACCGCTCACCCGCTCTGGTCTAGGTCCATCACCTCTTGCGGCGGGCGGTTGTGGGCCTCCACCACCGAGCTCGAGGGGCCGGCTTCGGCGCGGGCGCTCTCGGTGAGCGGACCGCCGACGGGACGCCGGGGCGTCTAGCGGATCCGGCCAGTCAGCAGCGCGACGTGCACCGGCTCAAGGAACCGCTCCGCTTCCCCGACGGCCTGGCGCAAGCCAGCAGCAAACGCCCCTCGTTGCTCGCCGACGGGCAGCGCGTCCACGCTGAGCGCGGAGAGGATCCCGCCGAGCAGGCCATCGAAGTCGAGCGCGGCGACCCAGTCGCGGGCGTCACTGTGCACCTCATAGCCGGCGTCGGCCAGATCCTCGCGGTAGCGCTGTTGGCTGTGCTCGTCGGTACCGCAGCCGGCGGTTAGCTCGCAGTCAAGCCACCGCTGCAAAAACGCGCGCGCCGCGCGCGACCAGTCGCTGTCCTGCAGCCACAACGGGGTGCCGTTGGCGAGGATCGCGATCCCGCCGCCGGGCCGCAGCAGCGAGCGCGCCCGCGTGAACAGGGCGCGGTGATCCATCCAGTGCAGCGCCTGTCCGACCGTGACCGCGGCGAGCGAGCCATCGCCGAGCCCCCGGGCGAGCTCTGGCACGTCGCGGTCGCTGCCGAGTATCCAGCTCACGTTGCGCACACCCGAACGCTCGGCGGCGCGCCGCGCCACCGCCAACATGTCGGGCTCGGGATCAACGCCGATGACCGCGCGCACGCGAGCCGCCACCGCCAGCGTCAGCTGCCCCGTCCCACACCCCAAATCGAGGACCACGTCAGCCGCCCCCAAGCCGAAAGTATCGCTCACCGCCGCCACGATCTCTGGCGGGTATCCATGGCGGTAGCGCGCGTATAGATCGGCCACCTCGCCGCCGAATCCCTCGGGCATGACTCCGAGACTAATAGCAACCAGTTGGTTGCACAAGTACGCGAAGACAGGTTCGCTGTTGGGGAACGATCTACGAAGTTCGTCTCCTGGCTATGCCGGCCCGTTGCGAGGCTCGAGCCGTCGGATGGCAAGACCTTTCTTCGTGCTCGGGCGGGTACTGGAGCTGGGGTGTCAATGTCGTTACCGACTATGTCCGAGGGTGGTAACGCGCTGCTACCGCTCGGCTATTGGCTCACTCCCCGTCATGAGCAGGCAGACGCGGACGAGCACCAGGCCGTGCACTATGACGCGTCTACGCAGAGCACGACAGCCGCCCAGCCACGTGATGTGTATTGAGCTCCTGGCCACCCTGCGAGATAGCCGTGTGACACCGCCAATGAGCCCAATAGTTCTCTGCGCTTCTCCGCTTGGTTCGTAGCTTTCTGCTGGGTCGGGTACCAGGCGACAACAAACTGGCTGTGATCTGGCAATGTGCCGGTCAGCAATCCGTGGGTGGTGTCGGTCGCGGACTTGACATGCTGCTTGCCGAGACATGCGCGGGCCTTTGCGAGCTGAGCGAGGTCAGGCGACGAGGATTTGTTAGTGGCGCTCCCACAGGCGCCGAGGCCTACGGAAACGGCGATAGCGATCGCGATTAACCGAGCTTTCGGCGGCACGGCCGAAACGCTACCGCTTGAACGGCATCTGGACCCCGGGTCCATGAAGCCCTCAGCGCTTACGCGAAAACCTCCAGCAACGCGACGCGACACTACCGAGGCCGCACCACACCACCGGACGATCGCCGCCTGACTGACCGCGGAAACCGCCGCCCCGCAGGCGTTTCGGACGCCCCAGCTGCTCGTCGATCGACGCGCTAGTGCTAGGCACTCGGAAGCACCTACGATCTGATCGTGAAGACGCTTATGGCCTGCTGCCTGGCGGGGCTAGCTCTCGTGGGGTGCGGCGCCGCTAGCGATCCCAGCACACAACAAATCACGGCGGCTGCCAAGGCGCCTTTTCTAGCGACCGAGCATCGCGACGTTCGAGCGTTCTGCGAGGCGTACACGCCGGCCGTTGCCCATCAGCTAGCGCTGGACCGTCAGCCCCGAGTCTCGGGCAACTGTGAGGTCGCGATGCGGGCGCTTGTCACCAGCGCACCGCTCGCGAAAGTTGACGGCAGGCTCGCAGGCGGCGTTCGGCTGACTCATGTGGTCGTCAAAGGTAGCCAGACGACCGCTCTGTTCCGACTGGCATCGACGGCCACTGGCTACAGGGTGAGTTTCACGAAGCGACCAAACGGTCATTGGCAGATAGCCAGCCTTCCTCCCGTCACAGGTCGCCCAACAC
>JBAPXO010000481.1:0-7761 GCA_049284255.1 Solirubrobacteraceae bacterium
CGCGCGACAAGCGGCGCGGGCGCCAGACTCAGTCAGCCCGCGCTCGCCGCCTGCAGTCGCCGCACGGCGTCGGGCACGCCGGCCTGCGCCGAGGGATAGCGCGGCTCCCAGCCGAGCTCGCGCCGGATGCGGATGTTCGAGCCCCGCGCCGAGCGCACGACCGACGCCACCGGGTCCTTGCCGGCAAACAGTCGGGCCAGACGCTCGGGCACGTGCCGCGGCGAGCCCACCCCGAGCGCCCGCGCCGTCAGGTTCACGAACTCGTAGTAGTGGATCGGGGTGTCGTCGACGACGTGATAGAGCGCCCCATCGGGAGCATCTTGGGCTGCGGTCACGATCGCGAGGGCCACATCCTCGACACGAACCACATCCCACCAGTTCTGGCCCGATCCGACCACGGCCAGGCGTCCGGGCTGACGCAGGCGCTTGACGATCTCGTCCGCGTACCACCCGCCTGCGCCGTAAACATGGCTGGGGCGCAAGATGACCGACGGCAGCCCCGAATCGCGGACGAGCTTCTCACCCTCCTGCTTGGACCGACCGTAAGCCGTCTGCAAGGGGAGCGTGGTGGATTCGTCGAGCACGGCACCGCCCGCGTCGCCGGTGACGACCGTGGAAACGAACACGAACCGCGGCCGCCCGCCGGCCACGCACGCCTCGAGCAGCCGCCGCGTCCCTTCGACGTTGACGTCCCGGATCTTGGAGGCGTCACGCTGAGTGGCGATCTCGGCGGCGAGATGAATGACCCAGTCGGGCTGGCTCTCGGCGACAGCGCGACGCAGCCCGTCGGCGTCGCCCATGTCGCAACGCACGGCCGTCGTGCCCTCGGGCTCTGAACCCGGTCGACGCACGAGCGCGATCACTTCGTGCCCGCGTGACCGCAGCTCCTCGGTGACGGCCTGGCCGAGGAACCCGCTGGCACCCGTCACGAAGGCTTTCATCGCCGGCGATCCTAACGATCGCCTGCCACCGGGATAGTGCCGCTAGCCGCCGCGCCGGGGAATCCGCGTCTCCGGCCCGGTCAGAAGGATCTCCCAGCGGTCGATCGAGGCGGTCCTGAGCATGTCGGCCTTCCACGGGTCCCCGGCCAGCGAGGCGTGGACGGCAGCCTCGTCGGCGGCTTCCATGACCTGCATCGCGCGGTGCGGGCGGCCGTCGCCGATCGGACCGCCGAGTACCACCTCGCCATTCTCGGTCAGGGCGTCCATGAACTCGGCATGCTGCTCCCACCCATCCTGCTCGCGCAACGAGCGCGAATAGTCCCAAGCCTCGCCAGCTTCTCGAATCACGACAAACAGCATGGTGTCCTGCCGGAAATCCTAGGCGAGCGCACGCCGGCTCCTGCGCGGTACGGTGCGCGAGTGAGCGACGAGTTCGATCTGGCCCGGTTCGTGAGCGCGCAGGACCAGGGCGGGACCTACGAATCGGCGCTCGCCGAGATCCGTGCCGGGCGCAAGACCAGTCACTGGATGTGGTTCGTCTTCCCCCAGATCGCCGGGCTCGGGCAGAGCCCGATCTCGAAGACCTACGCGATCTCCTCGCTGGCCGAGGCGCGCGCGTACCTCGAGCACCCGGTGCTCGGACCAAGGCTCGAGGAGTGTGTGCGGGCGCTCCTCGATCTGCCAGACCGGACCGCGGAGGAGATCTTCGGCCATGTCGACGCCATCAAGCTCCGGTCCTCGATGACGCTCTTCGCCCGGGCGGCGCCGGCCAACCTGATGTTCGAGCACGCTCTCAACGCCTACTTCGAGGGCGTTGCCGACGACGCCACCGAGGCGCGGCTATAGGCGTTTGTCCGAATCTGCCCTCGGGTAGTCCGCCTTCCGAGTGGTGCTGTCCAGGCGCCGCCCAGGAGTCATCAGAGGAGAGAGCCTCATGCGCAAGTGTCTGATCGGTCTGGCGGCCGCCGTCGTCGTCGCCGCAACCGCCTCGACGGCGAGTGCCGCGTCGCCCTTGCCCGTCATCTACAACGGTGCCTACGGCTACGCCCACGTCAGCCCGACGGCAAGCCCACCCGGTGCCAATGACTGGTCGTGTAAGCCGAGCGCGGCCCACCCCCGCCCGGTGATCCTCGTCCACGGGACCTTCGGTGACATGTCCGACAGCTGGCAGGCCCTGTCGCCGCTCCTGGCCAACCACGGATACTGCGTGTTCGCCCTCAACTACGGCTCCTATGACGGCAGCAACGCCTTCGGCGTCTACGCGACCGGCCCGATCGAGACGTCCGCGACCCAGCTCGGGGCGTTCGTAGACAAGGTCCTGGCGGCGACCGGATCAACTCAGGTCGACATCGTCGGTCACTCCCAGGGGGGCATGATGCCGCGGTACTACATGAAGTTCGACGGCGGGGCGTCGAAGGTCCACACCCTGGTCGGACTGGCTCCCTCCAATCACGGGACGACCCTCGACGGCCTCTTCACTCTCGCGTCCTACTTCCCGGGCGCCAACGCCGCGCTCTCCGGCTGTCCGGCCTGTGCGGAACAGGAGGCGGGCTCTTCCTTCATGACCAAGCTCAATTCCGGCGGCGACACGCTCTCCGGCGTCGACTACACGGTGATCGAGTCAGAGAACGACGAGGTCGTCACGCCCTATCAATCGGCATTCCTGACTCGCTCGAGCGCGAACACGACCGTCGACAACATCACGCTGCAGCACCAGTGCGCGCTCGACCAGGGTGAGCATCTCTCGATGCCCTACGACCACATCGCCGACGCCGACGTCCTCACGGCGCTCGATCCGTCGCATCCGGCGACGCCCGCCTGCACGCCGGTAGCGCCCGTTATCGGCGGCTGACCTCAGCCTCGCTTGGCGTGGCAGCCGGCGAGCGCGGTCGCGTAGAACTCCATGTAGCTGATCCAGTGACTGTCCCAGTAGCCCTGGTCGTGTGACCCGGACCAGATGTGAAACTGGACGCGGTGCCCGTCGGCCTGGAGCTCATGTACGAGCGTGGTGTCGTTGGCGCGGAACGGGTCATCGGTGCCGACATCGATCCAGATGGCGGTCGCCCGGCGGTAGGGATCGTGACCGCGAGCGGCGCCGATGACGTTGTTGCGCGCGAAGTCCTGGGCGTTGTCGAAGGCACCGGCGGCGGTATCGGCGCCGCGTGGCCACAGCGCGGCTGAGTGTCCGCCGACCGCACAGAAGCGATCGGGGTTCAGGCGCGCCAGGTTCAGCGCGCCGAAGCCGCCCATCGAGATGCCGCCTATCGCCACTCGGTGCGGATCGGCGTGCAGTCGCTTGACAGCCTGTGGGATGACCTCACGCATCACGTATGCGCCCCACCTTCCGTCGGCTCGGTTGTGCCAGTAGGAGTCGGCGCCCCCATAGGGGAAGACCACGTCCGGCGCTTTCGGACCCAGATGGGCGAGCGCGCTGTACATCGCGTCGTCGAGCTGAGAGCTCTGGTCCTGACCCTTGCCGTGTAGAAAAACCAGCAGCGGGCGACGAGCCGGACCGCTCCCGGCCGGGACCACGGCGGTTACCGGCAGCGTCTGGTGGACGAAGCGGCTTTGAATCGTGAAGCTGACGGTGTGCGCGCCGTGGGTGTCGGTGCGCAGCCCACGGACGACGAACACGGCGGCGGCGACCGCCACCACGACCACCAGTAGGCCGAGCGCAGCAATACGCCGCCTCCGCCGGGCCCGCCAGCGGCTGCCCCGCATCGAGAACGATGTGGTGCTCCGGCTGACCGGGACCCTCTGAGGACGGGGCATCAGCCCGGAATTCTCACCAACGCCCCGCCCGGGCGGCGCAACTTCGCCGCCGCCTAACTAATTCCCGGAGACCTTGTGCAACTGCTCTTCGCCCTTCTTGACCGACTCGTGATCGGTCTCCGGGTTGCCGCGGGGCTCAGTCGACTGACGCTGAGGCTCGGCGCGATCCCCGTCCGGCGCTGTCTGCTGCTTTTTGTCTTTTTCCATGCCTTCTCGCGTACCCACGGGCCTATGGGTCGAACCCCCGCGCTCCATGTCGGCAATTGTCCGCGCAACGACGGGTGTGTGCCACCCCCGGGTAGGCTTTGGCCGTGTCCGGAGCCGACCCGCAACCCCCGCGGACCGGGCCATTCTGGGACTTCGTCGAGGGGCGCCGGGAACCGCCGCCGGCTGCCTCCCTCCTCGGGTTCGAATTGGTGGATATCGATCCCGAGGCGGGAACCATCGAGCTCGCGTTCACTGCCACCGAACGGTTCCTCAATCCCGCGGGCGACGTCCAGGGCGGATTCCTCGCCGCGATGCTCGACGACACCATGGGTCCCGCGCTCGTCGCGACCCTGGATGACGGAGAGTGGGCGCCGACGATCGACCTCCAGGTGCAGTTCCTGTCGCCTGCCCGGCCCGGCAGGCTAGGCGCCACTGGGCGGGTCGTGCGCAAGGGGCGCGACATCGCGTTTCTCGCGGGCGAGCTGCGCGACGCCGACGGGCAGCTCGTCGCCACGGCTACGGCGACGGCGAGGATCCGCCGCCCCTCGCGAAGCGCTTCGGATAGGCGGTAGCCGCCGGAGGGCTGGCAGAATCGGGGTGTGCGACACAACCCCCACCACGCCGTCGAGGACGTCGAGGTCGTCAAACGGCTGATTCGCGAAAACCCGTGGGGCACGCTGGTCAGCCACAACGGGGACGAGATAGTCGCCTCCCACTATCCGATCCTCCTCGATGAAGAGTCGCCCGGGCTGATGGTGGTGACCCATGTCGGCCGGCCCGATGAGCACGTGCACGGATTCGGCGACCGCGAGATCCTGCTCATCGTCCAGGGCCATCACGGCTACATATCCCCAAGCTGGTACGCGCCGGGAGCGACCCGCGCCCCGACCTGGAACTTCAGTGTCGCCCACTGCTACGGCGTCCCGGAGCTCCTCGAGGCCGAGGAGAACCTGCGCGTCCTGGGACGGCTCGTCGAGCACTTCGAGCGCCATGTCGAAGAGCCGATGCTGCTCGACCCGGACTGGGGCCGGGGACTGGCCCGGGGCACCGTGGGAATCCGGCTTCCGATCACCCGGTTCGTCTGCAAGGTCAAGCTCAGCCAGGACAAGGACCCGATCACCCAGCGCCAGGTGATCGCCGCCCTGCGCGCGCCTGGGCCGTACCGTCATCCCGAGCTCGCCGACGAGATGGAGCGAGCGCTTTCCGATTGACCGCTGCTGGGCTGCCGCCCGGTGGCCTCTGGAAGTTAATGGTCTATTTCGCCACTAACTTCCTGAAGCCCACCCGTCAGTCGGTCGTGCGCCGGCGGTACAGCCGGGTGGCCAGCGGCGCGAAGATCACCAGCAGGGCCACCGACCACACCAGCGCAGCCACCACGGGGTGCTGCATGGGCCAGGCGTGCACGGTCGCCGAGGGGTTGGGGTTGCCCCACAGCTGCCGGGCGGCGGCGGTCACGGCACTCACCGGATTCCAGTTGGCGATCGCTCGTAGGACCGCGGGCATGTGCCGGGTGGGGACGAGCGCGTTGGAGACGATCGCCAGCGGAAAGAGGATCACGAGCCCGAGCCCCTGAGCGGACTCGGCGCTCTCGCTGATGATTCCCAGACAGGCGCACCCCCAGGCCAGCGCGTAGCTGAACAGCAGGAAGATTCCGAAGCCGGCGGCGACCGAGGCGACGCTCGCGTCAGGCCGCCACCCGATAATCAGTCCCGTCACCGCCACGAAGGCGGCGCAGATCGCCGCCGTCAGCAGATCGGCGACCGAGCGACCGACGAGGATCGAAGGACGCCACATCGGCAGCGTCCTGATCCGGTCGATGAGGCCGCTGCTCAGGTCATCGCTGAGGCCGACCGCGGTGCCCATCGCCGAGGTCGTGAGGTTCAAGGCCAGCAGGCCCGCGATCGCGAAGTCGACGTAGCTTCCGCCGCCGGGCAAGATGACGCCGGCGCCGATCACGTACACGAACAGCAGCGTGAACAGCACGGGCTGGACCGTGACGTCGGACAGGCGAAGCGGCTCGCGGGCGATGTGAATCAGGTTGCGGCCGGTGAGGACCAGGACGTCGCGCGCGTATCGGGTGGGCGTTCGCAGTCCGCGCGGCCCCGGCGTCGCGGCAGACGGGTCAAGCGTGGTGGCAGTCATGGGTGAACGACCTCCAGGTCCGAATCGGATTTCTGGCCGTCGGGGTCATCGTCTGGCGGGGGCTCGGAGGGGTGCCCGGTAAGGGCGAAGAAGACATCGTCGAGCGACGGTTGATGAACATCGACGTCGTCGACGGTCACCCCAGCCTCGTCGAGCGTGCGCACGACCGTCGTCGCCAGCCCGTCGCCGCTGCGCACGGGAGCGCGCAGGCGGCGCCCGTCGTGGCTGACGTGGATCTCGCCGGTGACCAGAGCGCTCAACGCATGCGGCGCCGCGGCGTGCGGCTCGGTCAGCGTCACCTCCAGCCGGGCCCCGCCGACCTCGGCCTTGAGCTCTGCCGCGGTGCCGGTGGCGATCGCGCGGCCGTGGTCGATGACGACGATCCGGTCGGCGAGCTCGTCGGCCTCCTCGAGGTATTGGGTCGTGAGCAGCAGAGTGACGCCGTCGGCCACGAGCTCTCGGATCACGCCCCACATGCGCGCGCGGCTCGTGGGATCCAGTCCGGTGGTCGGCTCGTCGAGGAACACCACGGGCGGATGCATCATCAGGCCGGCGGCGAGGTCCAGACGGCGTCGCATGCCGCCCGAATATCCCTTGAGCTCGCGGTCGGCCGCGTCGCAGAGACCGAACCGATCGAGCAGCTCGATGGCGCGTGCACGTGCCTGGGAGCGCCGCAGGCCGCTCAGGCGCCCGATCATCACCAGGTTCTGGCGTCCTGTGAGCAGGGCGTCGAGCGTGGCGTCCTGGGCGGTGACCCCGATGTTGCGCTGCACCGCGCCGGCCTGGCGCACCACGTCGTGCCCGGCGACGCTCGCCGACCCCGCGTCGGGGCGGGACAGAGTGGTGAGGATGCGAACCGCGGTCGTCTTGCCGGCGCCGTTGGGACCGAGGACGCCGACTATTTCACCTTGCGCCGCCTCCAGGTCCAGGCCGTCCAGAGCGATGGTGGATCCGAAGCGCTTGACCAAGTTCCGGGCTTCGATCATGGGTGTGGTGGTCATGGATTTCCCTTACTTGTCGACCGGCTAGGAATGTCGGCGACGCGGACCATACGAATTTTCTAGCCGGTCGTCAAGTAAGCTTGTGGAATGCCCGATCGTCGCGATGCCCCATCCGCGCGTCCCCTTGGAAGGCCTCGGGGCTCGACGCGGGAGCGCATCCTCGACGTCGCGCTCGAGCTGTTCGCACAGCACGGCTACGAGAACACGTCGCTACGCGACATCGCCGAACGGCTCGGGGTCACGAAGGCGGCCCTCTATTACCACTTTGAGCGCAAGGAGGACATCCTCTTCGAGCTGCACATGCGCGTTCACGGGCTCGCCCGCGAGGCACTCGAAGAGCTCCAGAGCATCGACGGCATCCAGGCGCGCGCCGATGCCTGGCCCCGGGTGGCCAACCTGTTCATCGATCAGCTGATCGCCAATCGCGATCTGGTGGCCATGCAGCTCAGAAGCCACGACGCGATGGCCGACCTGGAGGACGACGAGCGCCACCACACCGAGAACCAAGCGATCATCCAGCCGCTCCAGGAGCTGCTGAGCAGCCCCGAGATCGCGCTCCAGCAGCGCGTGCGCATAGCCTGCTCGATCGGGGCGGTGCTGGGCGTGCTCTCCGCCGCCGATTTCGCCTTCAGCGACGCCGAGCCCGACGAGCTCGCCGCCATGCTCCGGGGTGCGGTGGACGAGCTCACCGGGCCGCG
>JBAPXO010000482.1:0-2100 GCA_049284255.1 Solirubrobacteraceae bacterium
TACCGAAGGCGACTGCCACGAAGACAAAGCCGACGATCGCGGTCCGATTGGCGCCGCGGGTCTGACGCTGGAGGGCCGCGCGCGCCTCGCCCAGGCCGCCGCGGGCAGCGACGAAGAACAGGCCGAAAGCGACCAGAACCCAGAATGCGACAAAGCCAGCGACGGCAAGCATGCGAGCGGCACCTTACCGTGCCCGTCCGGCGAATGGAGCGCTCGCGAGCCCTCCATCTCATGTCATCGCCTCCGTCCCGAGGCGAAGCTCATCACCGGCGGCGCGACCGCGCGGAAGTCCTCGACCTCGCCTCCTGTCTCCCCATCCCGAACACCAGTCCCCGCCTGGGCCGCGGCCGCCGCCTTCTGCTCGGCCAGGCCGTGGCGAACCTGCTCGTCGAGCATCGAGAAGTCCTTGATGTCGGCGAGCACGCGGTCGGGAGCATCGATCGACTCGACCCGGTCGACGAGCACGTTGATCGCTCCGCCCGCGGCAGCGAACCGCTCGAGCTTGCCCTCGACGAGCATCAACGGCTCGGTCCTGACCGTCAGGCGATGGCGCTCGTAGACGGGAGGAGGGACGATCAGATTGATCGTCCCGTACTCGTCCTCGAGCAGGATGAAGACGATGCCGCTGGCCGTCCCCGGCCGCTGCCGGGCGACGACCAGGCCCCCGATCCGGACCCGCTGGTTGTGCTCGAAGTGCTCGAGGTCACGGCTGCTCACGCTCCCGGACATCCGCTCGCGCAACAGCGCCAGTGGATGGGTACGCGTCGTCAGCCCGGTGGCGCTGTAGTCGGCGAGCATCCGATCCCATTCGCTGAGCCTGCGCAGCTGCGGTGGAGCCGGCAGATCGAGCGGGAGCGCGAGCTGGGTGCCTCCCGGTACCCGGCGCCCGGGCGCCACCACTCCCAACTGCCACAGAGCGACGCGCCGTGCCTGCCCCGCCTGGGCTCCTGCACCGCCCTCGGGAACGGCGAGCGCGTCACACGCCCCCGACCAGGCCAGCAGCTCCAGCGAGGAGGCGCTCGATCCCGCCCGCGAGGCGAGGTCAGAGAGGCTGCGAAAGCGTCCCTGCGCCTGCCGCGCCGCCACCAGCTCGGCCACCTCCTGCTCGCGCACCCCCCGGACGTAGCCGAGCCCGATGCGCACCCGTTCCGGTGCCCCGTTCGGCGGGCTGCGCTCGTCGCCCTCAGCCAGCTCGACGTCGCACTCCACCCCGCTCTCGTTGACATCCGGAGCGTCGACCTGCACCCCGCGGCGCTGGGCCTCGTGGACGAGGGCATCGGGGGGATAGAAGCCCATCGGCTGCTCGTTGAGCAGCGAGCACAAGAACTCAGGCGAATAGTGAACGCGCAGCCAGGTCGACTGGTAGGCGAGCAGGCCGAAGGCCGCCCCGTGGGCCTTGGGAAAGCCGAAGCCCGAGAACCCCTTGACCATCTCCCACACTCGCTCGGCGACCTGCGCATCGGCTCCGTGCTTGCGCTGCGCCCCCGCGACGAAGCGCTCGTGATAGGCCTCGATCGCCGCCTCTGAGCGCTTGCGGCTCATCGCCCGCCGCAGTCCCTCCGCCTCCCCGATGCCAAAGCCGGCGAACGCCAGTGAGACCTCGATCACCTGGTCCTGGAAGATGATCGTGCCCAGCGTGTCGCCCAGCGCCTCCTTTAGTGACGGGTGGTCGAAGGGGACCTCATAGCCGGGATCCTCACGCAAACGCTGCCGGCGCTCGATGTACGGGTTGACGGCGCCCCCCTGGATCGGTCCCGGCCGGACGATCGCGACCTGGACGGTGATGTCGGTCAAGTTGGCGGGCTGGGTGCGCCGCAGTGACGCCATCTGCGCCCGGCTCTCGATCTGGAAGACGCCGGTGGTGTCGGCGTTCTGGATGCACTCGTAGGTGTCCGGATCGTCATAGGGGATGCGCGACAAGTCGATCCGCTCGCCTCGGGTCTTGGCGATCAGCTCGACCGTCCGTTCCACCGCCGACAGCATCCCCAGGCCCAGCACGTCGATCTTGAGAAAGCCGGCGTCGGCGCACGAGTCCTTGTCCCACTGGACGATCTGGCGTCCCTCCATCGCCGCCGGGACGATCGGGCAGCAGTCGATCAG
>JBAPXO010000483.1:0-2583 GCA_049284255.1 Solirubrobacteraceae bacterium
GTCATGATCGGGGCACTCGACGAGGGCGCCATGAGCATCGCCAACGCCGACGACCCCGAGCAGGAGAAGGCGGACGTAAGGGCGGTGATCCACAACCTGATCGATGGACTACTGAGCAAACCGGATCCGGCCGCCCCAGCGCGAGACCGGCCCTAGCTTCGCAACGCGGTCCCAAAACGCTGGCTGCAACGACGGCGCCCGGGCCGACCGAACTCGCAGCCGCTGCCCGCGGCGCGTCAATCGCACCCACCCGGACATGGCAAAGCGCCAATCAGACGAAGACGGTAGGACCCGGGTCGCGGACGAGCTGCATCGTCGTGCAGCGGATCCCACCGCCGTAGCGGATCACTTCGTCGTAAGCCACCTCGATAGTGTCGACCCCGTGCTCCTCCAGCCGCCGCCGGGTCTCGGGGGCGCCGGCGGGCATCACCACCTGCCGTGGCGCGATCGTGATCAGGTTTGCCGGCACGACTGCCTCCTGCTCGGCGCGCGGCGCCTCGATCAGCTCATAGCCGATCGAGTGGAGATAGCGAATCGTCTCGAAGTCGCACCAAGGTGGGTAGATGAGGGCGAGCCTGCTGTCCAGTGGAGCGATCCACATGTCGGCGTGCATCCAGCCGGGCACCTCGGGATGGAACGCATACAGCGGCCCGGGCGAGTGCGCGACGTGCAGGTGGTAGCCGGCCCGCTCCAGGACCGGCTGGACCTGCTCGATCCCCTCGCGGTTCACGTCCGTCGAGAGCATGCCGATGATGAAGTCGTCGGCCATACGGGTGAAGGCGCCGCCTTCGCACACTCCCTTGCCGTGCACGGTCAGCAGGATCGGGCATCCGATCGAGCTCAGGAACTGCGACACGTAGCGTGACCGGCCACGCCAGTACGGGGTCGCCTCTCGGGCCAGGACCGCGCCACCGTTGATCACGAAGCCAGCGGCAGCGGAGACCGCCCGCTTCATCGTCCCATAGGCCGAGCGGGGCGTTTCGGGATAGGAGAACTCGAGTACCTCGATGCCGAGCTGGCGGTAGGCCTCGGCAAGCCCCGCGTGTTGCTCACGCATGCGTTCCAGATCAGGGAGCACGCCGTCGTAGACGAAGAAGGCGGGATCCTCGTTGTAGAGCTCGAGCGTCTCGACCTGCGTCGGCGTGCTCATCGCGACGACGCGGAGCTGTCCGATCCCCTGGGCGCCCCACCGGCGGCCCCAGATCGCCTCGAGCTCGTCGAGGAAGTCAACCTCCTCGTGATATCGGGCGTACTGCGGCACGCACCCGGGCCGGTAACCCGGAAAGGCGTCGAGCGGGTGTGAGCCTTCGGCGCTAATGGTCCGCTGCTTTCTGGAGTACCTCCCACACGCGGCGCGGCGACATGTCAGTCGAGAGCAGATGCGGTGATGCTTCGGGGAAGAGCCGAGCGAGGCCTGAGGCGATCGCGGCCGGGCCGGTGATCGTGCCCCCTTCGCCGGTGCCTTTGAAGCCGCCGGGGATGTGTGGGGCCGGGGTTTCGAAATGCTCATAAACGACGTCGGGAATCGTTTCGCTGAGCGGCATCAGATAGTCCTTGAACGTGATCGTCAGCGGCTGTCCCGACGAGTCGTAGTGCAGCGATTCGAGCAGTGACTCGCCGATCCCCTGGGCGAGACCGCCGTGCGTCTGGCCCTCGACGAGCATTGGGTTGACGACGACGCCGCAGTCGTGGACGACCACGATCTTCTCGACCTCGATCGTGCCGAGCTCTGGATCGACGGCCAGCTGGTAGCAGTGGGTCGCATAGGAGATCGTCTGCTCGGGCGGGTCGAACAGGCACCGCTCGATCAGCGCCCCCGGCTCGACATCCGCGGGGAGGTCCCACCCCAGCCACACCGACTTGGCGATGTCGGGAATGCTTCGGAAGGCGCTCGGCGCGCCGCGGACTTGGACGCGTCCGTCGACCAGTTCCATGTCAGCCGGGCTCGCCTCAAGCTGGTGGGCGGTGACCGCGATCAGGCGCTCTCTGACCGCCTCGCTCGCACGCATCGCGGCGCCGCCGGCCAGCGTCAGTCCGCGTGAGGCGATGGTCCCCATGTCGGAGTAGGGCACCTCTTGGGTGTCGCCCTGGATGACCCGGACGTCGTCGATCCCCAAGCCGAGGCGGTCGGCGACGATCTGCGCAAAGACCGTCTCGTGTCCCTGGCCCTGCGAGCACACGCCGGTGCGGACGGTGACGCTGCCGTCGGGCGCCACCTCTACAACGGATGTCTCATAGCCACCCTGCCGGAAGCCGACTCGCTGCATCCACTGCGTCGGCCCCACGGCGGTCATCTCGGCGTAGGGAACGGCCGCTCGGACGCGGAGCTTGCCGTCACCCTGGTCGCGCTCCGGCTCAGGCAGCAACTCGAGCGCGCGGTTGAACGCGCGCGGATAGTCGCCTGAGTCCAGCCGCCCGTGAAGCCGGTTGAAGTAAGGCATCTCGTCGGCGGTGACGAGATTGGCCAGACGGATGGTTTCGCTGTCGAAACCGCCGATGCGGCAGATCTCGTCGATCAGCCGCTCGCGGACAAAGGTGCTCTCGGGCATGCCGTAGCCGCGGTAGGCGCCGACCGGCGTCAGG